>JANXPR010000478.1 GCA_025357215.1 Acidobacteriaceae bacterium
ATCGAGAAGCGCTTCCAGTTCCTCGATTTCAGCAGGACGCAAAAAGGGAGCCACGTCGTCTTGCGTACGCTTGGGAAATCGTCCCAAAAGCTGAAACGCAGTGAACCCGGCAAACGCCAGGACAAGACCCACCAAACCGATCGTGATGAGATCAAAAATCATTGTCTTTAAAACCGAGTCCGGAAAAACCGACGCTACGAATACTAACTCAGTTAATTAGTTTTTAAAAATACGTTTTGCAATGGACGAATATCGTCGGATATCGGCCAGCATCTGTTCCGGAGTTAGCCCGCTTACTACGCCCGGTTGTACTACAACCTGCTGCGGAATCAGGAAGGTTACCAGCCACACAACCACGCCAAGAGTGTACGCGATCGGAGGGGTAATTCGTAAAACCGGATCGAATTTCGTTCCGAATTCGGAACGTAGCAGATAAACCACTAGAGATCCCGCTGCGGAAAGGCCAAAACCGAGAGCGATTCCAAACGCGTGTTGGCGCCACCTCACCCTGAAAAATTTCACCAACACCCAAAACAGCCCAAATATTCCTACCTGCAGGATCCCTACGGCGACTTCGGCGAATAGTATTGTGGCTGTGGCGAAGTCGGCCTCTTTCGAGGATTGGAAGATGTTTCGTAATATTGCCACGATAATCAGAAGCGTGCCAATCCCGGGGAACAAGGCGCGAAACCACTTGATTGTGTAGAAACTCGAGAAGACGAGCCTGAAGATTTCCTGGAGCGCCAAAAACTTGAGAATTGTATATATCGCTTCGCTTGTCCAATAAACTCTAAAGTAGATGGACTCTGAATTGTGGACAGCCAGTTCCGCGGCTCCACTAAGCACTGCGAACGCGGTGTAGAAAAAAAAAGCTTGGAACTTTCCGAAGGCATTTCGGAGGATCAGCAGCACCAATAGCCCCACTTGGAGAGCTGGAACTAACGTCGTCAATGCTAGCTCGAATTTTGTCATGAGCAGGAGGAAGAGTGGCAAGCTTAAACTAGCCACTCTCCCTCTGCAAACTTAGCGTGCTGCGGGCGGAGCTGGCGGCCTGGGAAGAGGAACCGGGCCACCTCCGTCTGCGCGCAAACATGGGGAAAGGGTCACAAACACTATTCCAACTGCGAGTGCACGAAGGGCGAGATTCTTCATATTTCCTCCTAGAATTCTTCGCGCCGTTTCCCGGCGGAAGAGAAACAAAATTGTTCTTACTTTTTGGGGGACCGTAAACAAATTTACAGCCAAGTGATTCACAGCCAACAGGGGAAGGCTTAACTTCTTTGTCGAGCGGGGGGATTTTAACTCGCTGGCCACGTGTCAGTGGGGGACATTTGCTGGTGGCCGGCGCTGAAAGCGAATGACTCTAAGTAAACTCCAACTCTTCGCTTGCATCTTCCGATGCAGCGTCTTGGTCCGTGTGACGTCGGTGGGGACTTTCCATGGGGCCATCGGAGGCCAGATGCGCTCCGGCAAGCACCATCAAACCGGAAAGAAAAGCCCAGAACATCAACGTAACCGATATGGTAAAAGGCCCATAGACTTCCTGAAAATTAAGCCAGGGCAGCGATTTTATGTACAGCCATCGGCTCATCTCCCAGAGTATGCCCATGGCAATGGCAGCCGGCAAGACGTTCAGTGGCCGGACTTTGCCGTTTGGCAGTATCCAATAGATGATGAAAAATATTGCAATGCTGGCGAGCGTGGCTAGTACCTTCAACACCACTGTGGTGACGGCCGTAAAGACAATGTTTCTGCTGCCGAACATGATCAACTGCATGGCCCACTGATTTCCCGCGGCTACGCCAATCGATCCCAGAGCCAGGATTCCGCAGGCAAATGCCAGGAACAGGGACACGATCTGGTTTCCCAGATACGAGCGGTCTTTCTTGAATCCCCATATCTGGTTGAAGGCGACTTCCAGGGGCACAAAGACTCCGGTGGACGTCACCAGCAAAATAATCAGTGAGGCAAGCTTCACGCGCTGCCGGCTCTTGACGAGTAGATCCAGATTGCGGACCACGAATTCCTGTCCCGTGGGCAGGTGGTCGCGAAGCAGTTGGAAGACCACATCTTGCATGTTCGGAGAATGGAAGACGTTCTTGATCAGCCACATGATCAGCATCATGAAGGGAAAGAAAGACAGAATGGCGTTGGCCGCCACCGAGAAGGCGAAAGTATGCGCCTCCGTCTTGGTCAGGTAACGCAGCGTGGGCACACCACGCACGCTCACCATCCTCTTCCACGGTTCCCATAGAAACGCTTTGGCAAGCGAGGCAGGAGTCTGGGCTTGTCCAGCGCTTGTGAAATATGAACTTGGCTGCATTGGGATGGAAGAAATCGTATCAGAAAATGCGGCTTTGAGCCGCAAAAAGCAGGCAATTACCGCACTAAAGGCTCTTGCCTTCCATTCACTTTGGAGGTTGCAACAGCAAAGCCCAAAACAAATTGCTTTACAAAAATAAGAGTTACTGAATATTATGCGTTGCTCCCAAAGGTCAACCTAGTTGGTTCAAACCCCAAGGGGCAGGGTGCGGGTTGATGTTTTTGTACAGCGCAGCAGCTTCGTGAAACGAACAGGGTGCGATCGGGAACAGCCTGGATTTCCAGGGCCCCCTGGCATCTTTTTTGTTGAGGAATTACTGGCCGGCAAAGCAGCAACCTCTTCTCTCTTCCTGATTCCGGCAGGGGAGAATTTCTATCTTCAAGCTGAGGCGAAAGGAGTTTTTTGTGAGAGAGAAGGGTACAGTAAAGTGGTTCAATGGGGCCAAAGGGTACGGCTTTATCCAGCGTTCAACCGGAGAAGATGTCTTCGTCCACTTTTCCGCGATCCAGGAGAACGGATACAGAACGCTCAATGAAGGTGAAACCGTGGAGTTTGAACTCTTGAAGGGTCCGAAAGGTTATCTGGCGGCTAACGTCTTGAGAGGCGCCGCCAACTGAGAAGTTGGGGCAAGTCCCCAGTGGCATGTCCTTGCCCCTTGCTTCGGCAAGGGGTTTTTACTGCCGGTCAGCTAGCGAAATAGAAAGGCCACGCTGATCCAGACCTTCACTACCGCCGGGGCGCTCCAACTGATAAAGTTGCGGGCAACCCGCTGATACCTTGAAATTTCTGTAAGTCTTTCCATGTTCTTGTCCTCCGGTCCGGAAGCGCTCGCTTCGGTGGACAACCGCTCTTTCTGTTTTCGTTCTTACTTGTCTTCAGTTCCTACTACCTAAGACGCGGATGGAATCGAAAAGTTTCTCCGATTTTCCGTTTGCGTGATTATCTCGGCGTCTTCCTAACTGCGGCTGCCGTTTAGCGAGTCGCCCATTAAACGAAAGCCGCCGAGTCTTGCATTCGATGCTCTTGAAACCTGCGCGACTGATCTGGTTTGGTCCGTTCGCGCACTTCGCAAGCAACCGCTCATCGTCGTCATTGTCAGAATGCTCTTGTATTTTCAAAAGCAAATTAAAGGACAGTTAACTTTTCTAAGAATCACCGTCCTGAATTGCACATTTCGCTGCACATCCCCACCTATTTCGCTGGAGGAGGACCATCCTGCTGCGCCGGAGCTGTTTCTTCGCTGGTGGTGCTAGTCGGAGACTGTTCCTGGCCCGCGTCTGTGGCGGCTGGCTGAGGCGCAGTGGCAACGGTGACAGGCTGCCGTCCAAAGCCTTGCCGGCGCCGCACCAAAACCTTCTGGATGCCTCCTGGAGTGCCCGAACCCAAAATGATGTAATCGAACTTAGGGCTATCAAGTAGCGCGGCTACAACTTCATTCGGCGTTGCTGGGCCTAGTTTCGCGGCAATCAATTCAGAAGCCAGTTCGGGCGCCAGGTCAATGGTCGCGCCGGTCTTGGAGGCCACCATATCCAGGGCCTTCTTCAAGGTCGTACGATCGGCCACCAACGTGAGCAAACCCTGACGGTAGTCGGCCAGCACCATGCCGGTCGGCTCGGAATCGGTGTTCGATCCAGCAACGGCAGGTTGCGGAGCGGGAGCAGGTGAAACCGCCACCAAGGTTACAGGTGCTGCCACAGCCTGGGGAACTGCTGCGGCAACGGGAACTACCGCAATCGGAGCGACCGCTGGCACTGCGCCAACCCGCAGCGCACTTGCATTCGCCGCTGCAACTGCGGCCGGCTGAGTAGCGGGCACCGCCGGGATGCTTGCGAGAGCAGCTGCCGTATTCGGCTGACCTGCCACCGGAGGACGATAGTAAGGCAGGGGCGAGCCACGCTCGGCAAATACCTTGGGATTCACAGCCCCTTGCTGTGGCGCGGCGCTGGCGGTAGTCGTGGGAGCAGCGGTGGACGTATTGGTTTGCGCTATGGCCAGTGCAGGCAGCACGACCAAAACAAGACCTGCAACTAATGCTTTATGGGACATGTCATCCGTCTCTTTCTGTTCGGCGAACATTACTGTTATCGGCAAAAGCTGGAAGGTGGGAGTGCTTTCTCCCCGGAAGTACCCGTCCGGCCTTGCTTATTTTCTTGCCATGACTCAGCGCGACTTTAAAAGGTGCTGGGTCTTTGCTATCTCAAGAATTTGTTGCTGCCAATGTCACCGCAGATTGCTTCAGTTGAGTTCACAGCAGAGAAGAATGGGTTGGAATAGGGTGCTGCGCTGGCAAATTCCGCCCACGGGCTGGTTTGCCCGTTGGACCACGCAGGACAATCTGGACTTCTAGGGGGGACGCTACAGCAAATGCCCTTAAATGCCGCGGCGCTTTCTGTCTTTGATTGCTCAAGCAAGTCTTGCTTATTTGCCCGCTTACCTGTTCCCGTTCTTACTTGTGACCGTGACTCTTTTCAACCTTGTTCAACTCGAAATGGCCAGGTCCTCACCTCTGGGAACCTTCCGCTTCGTAGCTTGCCCTGAACTACAACTCTAATGATCCTAGAATGCGCCGGAGAAATTAAGAGGTTATTGGGAGGCGATTAAAATCACTAATCACACGGAGCTAGATAACAGGCTTGTTTGCAGTGGTTTAGCGAGACGCGGGGTCTTGAGGCAGAGGGATAAGGACGGGATTTGCTTCAGTCAAAACCTAAGGTTATTGATGGAGCGAGTCAGTTTACCGTGGAATCCGGATGAGTTACTAACTCAGCTTCCGTTACCGGGCCCGAATGAATCGGCAACGCGATACGGAAGCATGAACCGCGCCCAACAACACTGGTGAGCTCAATGGTGCCGCCATGGGCTTCAGCAATCGCGCGCGCAAAATGCAGTCCCAGACCCGTACCTGGCAATGAGGACTTGCGCGCCGACTGAGTGCGATATCCGCGGTCAAATATCTTTGCCTGCTCTTCCGGCGCAATGCCATGACCGGTGTCGCTCACTGAGATGATCGCCATGCCGTTATGCGTGGTCAGGGAGACGTCAACCCGGCCTTCCGGCTGGTTGTATTTGATGGCGTTTTCCAGCAGGTTTAGCAGCAGTCGCCAGATCTGTCCGGCGTCAAACTGGCCGTTCACGTTCTGCTGCACCGTACCGGAAATATGGATGTTGTTTTCGCTGGCCTTGATCCGCATGCCGTCAATCGCGGCCTGGACGAGTTCACTCAGGTCTTCAGGCTGGCGCTGCAACTTGATCTGGTCGCTTTCCGACTGGGCCATTTCCATCAGGTCAGATACCGTGCGGGCCAGCAGTTCCACGTGCTGTAACTGGCTGGAGAGCGTTTCCCGATAGCGCGAATCAGAGTCGCTCTGGCGCAGAGCCTGCTCCGTTTCAGCCCGCATTACCGTCAGAGGTTGCCGGACTTCATGGGAAAGATTGCGCAGGAATTCAGACATCCTTTGGAACGAAGCCTGCAAGCGGGCAAAGGCGCTGTTGATTGTGATGCTCAATTCGTCCAGTTCATCGTTCGTCCCTACAACGGGAAGGCGATGGTTAGGATCGAAGGGATTGATGCGCGCCGCGGCGGCGGTGATCTGGTCCAGAGGTTTCAGCGTGTTTCCGATGATGACCCAGCTGGTCAGACCGTGGATCACGAAAACGGCCGGCAGAAGCACCAGGATGAACCAACGCAGGCGCGCCACGTCCTGGTCCGCCTGTTCCATCGACATGGCTAAACGCAGCACGAAGTGCCGTTGCTGCATACCCGTAACGGATACATTCACCAACCTGAGCTGCGAGCCGCCCTGGTTTACTGTTTCATACTCCGGGTTTTCACTTTGCAGGCAGCGCGCGGCGGTGGCCCCAAAGGGGACCCGTAAGGCCGCCATTCCCGTGGACGTATCCAGCTTGTGGCCTTGTTCGTCGAGCAGGTCAAAATAGCGGATAGACCGCTCAAACTGGTCGCGGACTTCGCGGTCAGCTTCTTTGTTCAGCCAGCGGACTTCGCCATTACGCACCTGTAGCATACTGCGTACCGCGATGGAGCGGTCTTGCAGTTCGTCGTCGAGCTGGTCGTAAATGCGATGGGCAAACAACGCGTACGCGCCCCAGGCGAGCAATGCCACCAGGAGCGCGAACGAGACTGTTTGCTTGAACGCCAGCCGGGAACGCAGGCGGCGTGGAAGCGGAAACTTCATTTATTGATTGCTGGACAACATGTAACCAACCCCACGCGCCGTGTGGATGAGCGGCTTTTCAAAGCCGTGATCGATCTTCTGGCGCAGGTAGTTGATATAGACGTCGACGATGTTCGTAAGACCCTCAAACCCCAGGTTCCAGACATGCTCCACCACCATGGTGCGCGTGACGGTACGTCCGGCATTGCGCATCAGGTATTCCAGAACCGCGTATTCGCGCTGCGTAAGGTTGATCTGTTTGCCCGCGCGCGTCACCATGTGGCGCATGCGGTCCAGTTCCAGATCTTCAACGCTCAGCTTGTCCAACAGTTCCATCGGACGGCGGAGCAGCGCATGAACCCGGGCCAGGAGCTCTTCAAAGGAAAATGGCTTGGCAAGGTAATCGTCGGCGCCG
>JANXPR010000514.1 GCA_025357215.1 Acidobacteriaceae bacterium
TTCCGCCAACTACCTGCTCGCTGAAAAATACAACCTGGAAGAAGCCCTCAAGTACTCTGACCGTTCCGTTGGCGTGGAAGAACGCTTTGACAATCTCATGACCAAAGCCGCGATCCTTGACGCCTTAAGCCGCAAGCCGGAGGCCGACGCGATTCGCAAGCAAGCGCTTCCGCTCGGCAACCCCACGCAGCTGCATGGTTACGGACGCCAGCTCCAGACCCAGGGCAAGCAGGAAGAAGCGTTTGAGATCTTCCGCGCCAACATGAAGAAAAATCCCAACCACTGGACAGCGCACAATGAAGCGGCCCGTCTGGCCGTCGCCAAAGGCGACTTTGATACCGCAGTGAAAGAAATGAAGTTGTCCAAGGACGTCGCTCCAGATCCGTTCAAACCTGCCCTGGATGCCATCATCAAGCGGCTGGAGAAAAAAGAAGACATCAACAAGTAGTTTCTAGCTGGTTGTAGAGCTACATGGGCCGGGGGCGAGATGCACGCTTCCGGCCGTTTTCGTTTTTGCACTTTCCGCCGGCCATCTTCATCGCGGCAGCGCCACTCCCTGCGCTATCATGGTGCATCTAGCTTTTCAAGTCATGCGGGAGTCCACTCAACATGCTCACGTTTTCGCGCGCTGTGCTCACCCTGGGATTACTTCTGGGCCTCATGTCACGCTTGGGCGCAGCGCAATCCATACAGATCGCCAACGATCCGGGCCCCTTGGCCAAGCAGGTGCGCTCGGAGTTTCTCTACTCGTGGAACGCCTACAAGCAATATGCCTGGGGCCACGATGAACTTCTCCCGCTTAGCAAAAGTTCGCACGACTGGTACGGTGTCTCCCTGTACATGACTCCCGTGGACGCCCTCGACACCATGATCCTGATGGGCCTGAACGATGAAGCCGACAAAGCGCGTGAGCTGATCGACAAAAACCTGTCATTTGATCAGGATATTTCCGTCAAGAATTTTGAAGTCACCATCCGCCTCCTCGGTGGATTGCTAAGCGGCTACCAACTCACCGGAGACAAGCGCCTGCTGGAACTCGCCCAGGACCTGGGCACGCGCCTCTTACCTGCCTTCAACTCGCCCACGGGAATGCCCTACATGTTCGTGAATTTGAAAACGGGCAAAACCAGCGGCGCGGTGAGCAATCCGGCGGAAATCGGTACGCTGATGCTGGAGTTCGGTACGCTGAGCAAACTCACCGGCAATCCCGCGTTTTACGATAAAGCCAAACGTGCCGTTACCGAGCTTTACAGCCGGCGATCAAAGATCGGGCTGGTCGGATCCACTATCAACGTGGAAACCGGCGCCTGGGTAGACACCACCAGCCACATCACCGGCGGCATAGATTCCTATTACGAGTATCTGCTGAAGTCCTGGCTGCTGTTTGGCGACAAGGACTTAGAGAAGATGTGGAAGACCAGCGTGGACGCGGTGAACAAACATCTTGCCGACAACGCCCGTACCGGATTCTGGTACGCGCAGGTGGACATGAACTCCGGCCGAAAGATTTCGACCCACTTTGGATCGCTCGACGCATTCTTTCCCGCCGTGCTGGCCCGCGCCGGAGACATGGACCGTGCCCGCAAGCTGGAAGATTCAGCCTACAAAATGTGGACCACCTTCTCCATTGAGCCAGAAGAGATGGACTACAGCACCATGAAGCTCGTTTCTCCCGGATACGCGCTCCGGCCGGAGATTATCGAATCGGCTTACTATCTTTATTACTACACGAAAGATGACCGCTATCAGGAAATGGCGGCCACGTTCCTGGGCAGCCTGGTACGCTATTGCAAAACGGATTCCGGATATGCCGCCCTGCGCACCGTGGAAACACACTCCCAAGCAGACAGCATGGAGAGCTACTTTCTGGCCGAAACCCTGAAATATCTTTATTTGTTGTATGCGCCCCGAGAAACCGTGGACTTGAACAAGGTGGTCTTCAACACCGAAGCCCATCCTCTGAGAAAAACCTGGTAGCAGATCATAAAGGTCCCCAAAAAGAAAAAGGGCCGGGCAGTCTGCGTGAACCGCCCGGCTAGTGTTTGCTCTTGTTCCTACTTTTACCTGAGAAGAGAGGGTTGTCCTTTTATTTTGACTTCATCGCTGGGGACGTATCCCGCGTTGAAGGTTGGGTCTTTTTTGTACATCGGTACATCTTTAAGGCCGTTACAGCAACTTACGGAGCCCCGGGCCAAACTGCGCCCCCTACCGGAAGAAACCTACCCACCACACTTCATTACGTCTAAACTAGAAGAAAATCTGTCAGCACTTTCAACTTCTGAATCACCGCTACCACGTGCTCTTTCAGTTTCTTCCGACTACCACTCAGCATTGGCTCATTGCTACCAGCGCTCACGCTATCACTACCACTTGCTCAACTTTGCCCTAAAACTTCAGATAGCGGGCGCTCAACTTAGCTTCCATCTGCCTTTCCTTATTGCAGCCCGGATGCCAAAGTCTCATGCTCCGTAATCTGTTGAAAACAAACGATGCAGGCATGTTCGCCAAGCCCGGCCCCTGTGACACAATGTCACAGGCTTGGGACGCGCTGTCGCAGCTGCCAGATTGAAGCGTTCTGATTCATTGTCGTTCCCGGAGGCTCAATGCACCTGCTCATTTCGTCGGTTTTACATTCTCCACATATCGCCTTTCCGCAAGGAATGCCGAACCTGCAGATCCTCTTGCGTTGGGTGCACATTGCCGCCGGCATCACCTGGGTGGGCCTGTTGTATTTCTTTGTCCTGATCAACGCCGGCTTCCTTCAACAATTGGACGCGGCCACCCGCGCCAAAGTCGTGCCGATTCTCATGCCGCGCGCGCTTTGGTGGTTTCGTTGGGCGTCGGTGGTAACGGTAGTCGCCGGCATTTGGTATTGGATGACGATCGTCGGCGCTGACGCGCTGAACTACGTGAACGGTGCAACAGGAACCGGTGGGCTCAGCGTAAGCCGTCACGCCATTGAGGGCCACGCGATCGGCACCTTCTTCGGTCTGTGGACTCTCGTGTTCGCCGTGGAAATGGCTCTGCTCATGTCGCCGTTGGGCGCGCTGCGCAAAGGCCCGGTCTTTGGCGTAATCGTCGGACTAACAGTGATCGGAGCCGCCTGGCTTTATCTTGTGCTGAATTCGCACGGATGGGAAAGCAATCGCCTATTGGCGATCGGCATCGGTGGCGGCATGGGCTGGTTCATGATGCTGAACGTCTGGGGTATCGTCTGGCGTGCTCATAAAAAGATCATTCGCTGGACCGCCGACTTCGCCGCCAACGGCACACCCATCCCTCCGGAAGCGGCCCAGCTCGCCCGCCTGGCGACTCTGGCTTCGCGCGCCAACTTTGTGTTGTCTTTCCCCATGCTGTTGATGATGGCCGTGGCCAGCCACTACCCCATTTTCGGATCGTAAGACGCTTTAGACCTTACGTATCCCAGGAGAAAAAAGAATCTATGCGCGGAAAAACTGTTGTGCTTACCGGAGCTACATCCGGAATCGGCTTGATCGCCGCCGAAGAACTCGCCAAAAAAGGCGCGCGCATGGTGATCGTGGCGCGCGACAAGGCCCGTGGCGAACAAACGCTGGCCATGCTTCGCCAAGCCGGCCCCGGCGTGGACCATTCCGTCCACTACGCTGATCTTTCGCGCATTAAAGAAATGAAACGCGTTGCCGCTGATATCGCCGCCGCCGAAGCAAAAATAGATGTCCTCATCAACAACGCCGGAGCTCTCTTTAACTCACGCCAGCTCACGGAAGACGGCCTGGAACTTACTTTCGCGCTCAACCACGTCTCTTACTTTGTGATGGCCAACGGCCTGCGAGACAGCCTGGTTGCCGCCGCACCGGCACGTCTCATCAACACCGCCTCCGACGCGCACAAAGGCAACAAGCTCGACTTTGATGATCTCCAGTCCGCCAAGGGCTTTAGCGGGTTTAAGGTCTACGGCCGATCCAAACTTTGCAACATTCTTTTCACCCGCGAGCTCGCGCGGCGATGGTCCGGCAACGGCGTCACCGTCAACACGCTCCATCCCGGCTTTGTTTCCACTCGTTTTGGGAATGAAAGTGGCGGCTATTTCTCTTATCTCGTCCGCTTCGCTAAGCTGTTTGCCATCTCGCCGGAAAAAGGCGCCGAAACCATCGTCTATCTCGCATCGTCGCCGGCTGTGGCCAGCACCAGCGGCCAGTATTTCTACAAATGCCGCCCCGCAACCCCCACCCGTGAAGCCCAGGACGACGATTCCGCCGGCCGCCTCTGGCAGGAAACGGCAAAACTGTCCGGAATCGGAGACTAGAACCCCACTTCATTCCGTTTCTCTCTGGTGATCTCAGCCGTTCTAGCACGTCAAAAAAAAGTGCGGCAACCCTCTTGACAAACGATGCTAATGGGTTAGCATGTGCTAGTACATTAGCAGTATTCAGAATTTCACCGGAGTCCAAGAGCCATGGAAAACAAATCAGCGGAAAGAACTGACGAAAAACTTCTTCAGCTGGGCCGTCGTGAACGCCAGATTATGGATGTGGTTTACCGTCGCGGCAAGGCGTCCGTTTCTGATGTGCGTGGCGATCTGCCAGATCCGCCCAGCTATTCTGCCGTCCGCGCCATGCTCGGATTTCTGGAAGATAAAGGACATCTGCGCCATGAGCAACAAGGCTTGAAATATGTTTACATGCCAGCGCAAGACACCAGCGAAGTTCGCGACTCCGCTCTGCAGCACATGGTGAAGACATTCTTTGGCGGATCGCCCGAACGCGCGGTGGCTGCGCTGATGGAAATGTCGGACGCCAGGCTGACACCCCGGGACAAGCAGTACCTGTCACAGATGATCAAGAAAGCCAAGCAGGAGGGACGATAACGTGCGCACTCTTACCTCATTTTCACCCATCATTCTGGATACCTTCGTAAAAGCCACTGTCATTCTGGTGCTGGCCTGGGCTGTCGCGTTGTTGCTCAAAAAACGCTCGGCCTCGGCTCGTCACATGGTTCGGACGTTCACGTTGGGCGCTCTGCTTCTGCTGCCCTTCTCCCGGCTCCTGCCCGCGTGGCACTTAAAAGGATTTCCAGAATTTTCTTCTGCGCAGTCATCTACCCAAGCTTCTGCAAACGTCGCTCGACCCATGGGATTGGCCCCAGCGACGTTAACTCAGCCTTCTGACTCCATGGCGGCAGATTCCGCCCGTACGCGCAGCTCGGACGCTCGCCTGGTGTTGCCGGCCACGAGTGCCAGCCCTCTGCGCCCCTCGCGCGCTTCGAACCAGGGAATTGCCATATCTCCGGCCAGCGAAGTGCTCGTTCCCGCAAGCGCTACTGACCTCCGTATGAAATCAGCGGTAACACGCTCAGCCTCAGCGCCTAGTGCGGCCGACGTTTCAACCAGCAACTCTTCCCGCCCAGGTTTGACGATGAAGACGATGAAGTGGATGCCGGTGATCGCCCTCGTGTGGCTATTGGGCACTCTTCTCTCTTTAGTGAACTGGCTTAAAGGAGTTTCGCAGGTTGCCCGGTTGGTCCATCGCGCCGCCCCTCTGGCCAACAATTCCTGGATCGCTCAAACGAACAACCTCGCTTCTGACCTGGGTATCCGCCGCCGCGTGGAGTTGCGCGTGAGTGATGAAATCGATGTTCCTCTGGCCATCGGCACAGTGAACCCCAAAATCATTTTGCCGCCCGACCATCAGGAGTGGTCTGCCTTGCGGCGCTCGGCAATCCTGAACCACGAGCTTGCCCATATCCGCCGTATGGATGCCCTTGCGCAAACTCTCTCTGAGTTGGCTGCTGCGCTGTATTGGTTCCATCCTCTCGTTTGGTTCAACGTCCGTGCCATGCGCGCCGAACGCGAACTGGCTTGCGATGATCACGTCTTGGCCACCGGCACCAAGGCCTCTGACTACGCGCATGAACTGCTGGACATTGTTTCTGAGCTTCGTCATCCGCATTTGAACGCCGCTCTGGCCATGGCCCGCAAGTCGCAGTTGGAAGGGCGCGTATTAGCTGTACTCAATCCCGCACTGCGGCGTGGATCGGTTTCCCGCACAGTGCTGATCTGCACAGCCGTATTGACCTTGGCCATCGTCCTGCCTTTGGCTGCCATGCGTCCCGCGCAACAGGCCAGCACGCCGCCGGTGAAATCCAGCAAGAACAAACCAAGCCCTTCTTCGCCAGTAACCGCAACTTCATCTGCCCCGGCTGTAAGCCAGGATGGCGACGACGATCTGGCGCCCGCCCTCGCGGACGCACCTGATAATTTTTCCGCTGACCAGCTCGCTAGAATGCAAGATCTGCGGCGGCGCATGGCTGAGATGCGTGAACAAATGAAGCACGCCCAGGGCGACAATCTTGTTTCATTGCTAGACCGCATGTCTGGACTGCAGGATCAACTGTTGGAATTGCAGGACGAGCAACTCACCGTCGCCATGCCCGCGATGCCGGCCATACCTGCCGTTCCTGCCATACCCGCCGTTCCTGCCATTCCAGCGATCCCGGCCATTCCCGCTGTTCCTGCCATACCCGCCGTTCCGGCCATTCCAGCGATCCCGGCCATTCCCGCAATTCCCGCCGTTCCTTCCGGTTTCGGCGCCGGCGATATGAATGTTTGCGGAACCCACACCAGGATTCACTCCATGAATGTGGAGAGCAACGACAACCACAAGCGCTGGAAAGCAACCTGGTCGGGAGACGATTGCACCGTCGATCTTCGCGCGGAAGGTGAAATCACTTTCAGCGCGGACGCCATGTCCATCCAAAGCATTTCATCCGGCGGCTTCTTTGAAGTGAGCGAGCGTAACGGTTCCACGCTGCGTCAGGTAAGAGTCACGCCGTCCGGCAACGGCCTGCTCCATGTTTACAAAATTAACGGCAAAGAAGAGCCCATGGAAGGCGAGCCCGCAAAATGGTTCTCTGGCTTCCTGCTCGCCCTGGAACGTAGCACCGGTTTTGCCGCGGACACGCGTGTCCCCAGAATCCTGGCGAAGGGCGGACCCTCCGCCGTCCTGGACGAAATCAATAATCTTCAAGGCGACTACGTCCGCGGCCGCTACTTCCAAAAACTGTTGGAAGCGCAGACTTACCCGGCTCCAATCCTGCTTCGCATCATCAACCAGGCTGGCCAACAGATTACCAGTGACTACGAGATGGCCCGCGTGCTCATGGAAGTGAGCAAGCGTTATGACCTGGCGGACGAAGCGTCGCGCAACGCTTTTCTGAACGCCACCGGCAAGCTGAAGAGCGACTACGAGCATTCCCGCGTGCTCATTGAATTGCTCAAGCGGCCTAACATCTCAACGCAAAACGTCCGTGTAGCTCTGGATTCGGCAGCCACCATCAAGAGCGACTACGAAAAATCGCGCATCCTTCTTTCGCTGATGGACCAGAAATCGTTCGACCAGACTTCTCTCGATTTCTACTTGAAATTGGTTTCCACCATTCAGTCTGACTATGAAAGGTCCCGTGATCTGCTGGCTCCGATGCAAAAGTTTCAGCTTTCCGCGGACCAGACCAACCAGATCATGGATTCCACGGCCAAGATCAATTCAGACTATGAAAAATCCCGCCTCTTGCTGAGCCTTACGCAAAAAGGCTCATTTGACGAAAAGCAAATGGCCAACTACCTGAAGGTAGTCGACTCCATGAAGTCTGACTATGAGCGATCACGTTGTCTGATGGAACTACTCCAGCACAACACGCTGAGTCCCGCCTCCATCACCAAATCCATGGACGCCGTCTCGCGCGGCACTAGCGACCATGAGAAATCGAAGCTGCTTACCACGCTGGCCACCCGCAGCTTTGACGAAGCTCAGACCGCTTCGTACCTGCGTGTCGTCGATTCCATGAATTCCGATTTTGAACGTTCGCGCAGCCTGTTGGCGCTGTTGGAAGGCACGCGCCTTAGCAGCGCCAATCTGGTCAAACTGATCGCGTCAACCAGCCGCATCCAGAGCGACTTTGAAAAATCGCGCGTGCTTCAGGCTGTGGCCCACAAGTACCCCCTGGAAGGCACCGTGCGGGAAAGCTACATCAAGGTCGCTGAATCCATCGGCAGCGAATTTGAACGCAATCGCGTTTTAGCGGGAATCGTGAAGAGAGCCACCCTGTAAGCGAAGCACACACGTTACCTGGGCAAGCAGTTCTTCGAACTTCTGCAAGAAGGGCCTAACCTGCCGGTTGGGGCACTTTCAAATTGGGCCTCCGTTGTAAAATCTATACTTCGGAGGCCCAACCCCATGTCCGCCACAACTTCTGTCGCGTTGAAGTCCTGCCCTCTTTATATTGACGGGAAACCGGTCATTTCCGCGGGGCCCAAGGACGTGCAGTACAACCCTGCCACCGGTGAAGCCGTCGCCGAAGTCCCGCAGTCCACGCCGGAAGAAGTTGCCGCCGCCGTCGCATCCGCGCACAAGGCTTTCCCGGCCTGGAGTAAGACTCCCGTCATTCAGCGTTGCAAAGTCTTGTTCAAATACCGCGAACTACTCGAAGCTCATGTCGATGAGCTCGTGGCGCTCATCACGGAAGAAAATGGCAAAACAATTGACGAAGCGCGCGGATCCTTTGACCGTGGCCTGGAATGCGTTGAATTTGCTTGCGGCGCACCTACTTTGATGATGGGTGAGACCGTAGATCGTGTCGGCACCAGCGTCGATGGTTGGTCCACGCGCAACGGTCTGGGCGTGTGCGTGGGCATTACGCCGTTCAACTTCCCATTCATGGTGCCCATGTGGATGTTTCCCATGGCCATCGCTTGCGGCAATACGTTTGTATTGAAGCCGTCGGACAAAGTCCCGCGCACCGCCGTCCGCATGGTGGAGCTGGCATATCAGGCCGGATTGCCCGCAGGAGTCCTCAATCTGGTCCACGGAGCCAAAAGCACAGTGGACCTTCTGCTCACCGATCCACGCGTGAAAGCCGTTTCGTTCGTCGGTTCCAGCAGCATTGCCAAATACATTTATCAAACCTCCGCTAACAACGGTAAACGCGTGCAGGCACTGGGTGGAGCCAAGAACCATTCGGTTGTAATGCCGGACGCGGACATGAAGTTGACCGTGGCAGCCATCATGGGTTCCGGATTTGGATGCGCCGGGGAACGCTGCCTGGCCACAAGCGTGGTCGTGGCCGTGGGAGAAGTTGCCGATCCGCTGGTAAAAGAACTGGTCCGTGCCGCCGACAACCTGACCGTGGGCGCCGGATGCGAACTCAAAACACAGATGGGCCCCGTGATTACCCATGAAGCTAAAAAGCGCGTGCTCAGTTACATTGAGCTTGGTGAAAAAGAAGGCGCGGTGCTGGCGCGCGATGGCCGCAAAGACGCCGTAAGCAAAAGCGCCGGCTACTTCATCGGCCCCACAATCCTGGACAAAGTGAATCCCGCTTCGCGCGTGGCCACCGAGGAAATCTTTGGACCGCTGTTGTCCGTGGTCCGCGTAAAAGACATGAAGGAAGCTCTGGCAGTCATCGACCGTTCCGAATACGGCAACGCGGCTTCGGTCTTTACGCGTTCCGGTGGCGCGGCCCGCGAGTTTACCCAAAACGTTGGCGCGGGAATGGTTGGCATCAACGTGGGCGTTCCCGCCCCGGTGGCTTTCTTCTCGTTCTCTGGATGGAAGAATTCTTTCTTTGGTGATCTGCACGCCCTGGGCAAGGACGCGGTGCACTTCTATACCGAGCAGCGCGTCGTCACGTGCCGCTGGCCCGAATAGGCCCGCGGGACGCAACGACTGATCTCGTCTTACTCATCGGCGGGCGCTTGGTTCAAAGCGAAGCCAAGCGTGATGCCGGCCAGCGATATCATCACCAACGCTGATCCACCAATAGCTACCGCTTTCGGCAGTGCTCCGTGGCTGGCGGTCTGCATTAACACTCCCAGCGGAAACAACAACGCTCCAAGAAATAATGCAGTCGCCAGAAATCCTTTGCTTTTCTCCGAAAGAGCTACGCGGTCAAAGCCAATCGCCAGGACCATCAATAGCATGCCCAGCCCGATCCAGTGACCATGGACGTCAACCTGCCGGTCATAGGCGTACTTGGCTTCGCGATATTGCAACAGCGATTTCTCTGAGGCGGCGGCATCCCGGTTTGCCGCCGCGCTAAATGCTCCTGACAACGACGCGCCGATTCCGTCCAGCGCCTGGTGTTCGGCGAACACTGCGTACCAGAGTCCGTAAGTCATCCCCAGCACCGCCAGCGCAATGCCGCCAAGCAGCAATATTTTTTTGCCGGACGTCATTGCGCGCCTCCTTGGGTTGCGCCGAGTCGGATTGCGGTGAGAGCGGCCGCATCGAGGCTGCCGGTGTAGCGCAACACGCCGATCCACATCGCCAGCAGTGCCAGGATCACCAACAGGCCTCCAGTATCGGCGAAGCCTCCGGCCAACAGTCCGAATCTGAGTTCGAGCAAGACACAAGCCGGCAACAAGGCAGATCCAATGATCATCACAATCGCCCAGCGTCTCTTCCACGCTTCGCGTAAACTCACATACGGCTGAAAGAAGCCCACCAACATCGCCAGCAATCCAAACTCAATGCTGTGTGCGTGGGCGGCGATGTTTACGGCTTTCTCACCTTGCAATTGGCCGTAATCGCCCAAAGCCTGATTGATGCCCGCGGAGTTTTTGGCCGTCGCTGATGAGCTCATCTGCGAGAGGATGTTGTAGTCTGCGGCTTCGTGCCGATAAAGATCGGCCTGTGCGTAGTACGCTCCGTGGGCAAAGCCCAGCAGTACCAGCATCAGGCCGCCAGCCAGAAGCATTCGGCCGGTAGCATCGCGGTCGCTGAGCAAAGCATCCTCGACGGCGGCGCCACCGCCCCGAAATTTCTTAACCAATCCCGCAAGATAACCAATGACCGCTAGCAACACCATGAGTCCGCTGGTATCGGCAAAGATGCTGGCCCAGCCAATCGCCGCCAGCGGGCTGCGAGCAAGTCCGACGTAGTGAATCAGAAACACGCCAACTGGCAGCAATATTCCACCGCTCAGAAACAGCCACGCAAGGCGCTGCTTCGCAGCTTCAGAAAGCGCCACCCATGGCTGAACGATGGCCAGCATCAACGCCAGATATCCAAAGCCGATCAGGTGGACATGCGTGTCCACTTTGGTGCCGCGGTTTTCAAGGAATTCTCCGGTCTTCTGGAAGTTGACCCCAACGGCGGACGCATCTCCCGCCAACGCCGCGTTCGCTGCCGCCGCCAGGCTGTTACCCACCCGGGCCGCGTTCTGGTGCAACACGAAGACGGCGAAGATATCGCCAAACAACATGCCCACCAGAATCATTCCAATTCCCGTGAGCACCAGCAATCGCCGCGCGCCCATCGGCGCAAAAAGTGATCCTTCTTTTTCCCCCGCTTGCGATGTCAGGGATTCCAATGTCGCCATGAGCTCTGCCCTCTCCGGCAAGTGGCGGGACTCGTTAGTCCGGCACCACGGCTGTGACTTCAATTTCAACGCGTGCGTTTGCTTCCACCAATCCTGAGACTTCCACCACGCTCATCGCTGGATAATGCCTGCCCATGGTCTCCCGGTAGACCACGCCCAGATCTTTGGCGGACGCAATGTACTCGTTCTTATCCAGCACATACCAGGTCATGCGCGCGATGTGTTCTGGCCGCGCGTTGGCCTCTTTCAACACAGCCGCGATGTTCTGCAGGGCCTGACGTACTTGGCCCACAAGGTCCAGGGCCACGAACTCGCCACGTTCATTCCAGCCAATGATGCCACTCACGAAAACTTGAGTCCCTCTGGCGGCCACGCCGTTGGCATACCCTTTCGGGCGTACCCAGTTCGGTGGTTGCAGGAATTTCATGTCTTCCTTTCGCTTATCGATTTCTCAAATTTGTTTCGCATCAGCTGGCAATGACATAGGGCTCGATCACGCGGCGCTGTTCATCCGGAATGGCCAGGGCTTTCGTTGTTCGCCGGTCCATCAGTACCAAAACTACTTTCCCGCGCACACGCGGCGCGCCGTCCGGCCCGGCCAACACAATGTCAGCATTCATGGAGCTCGTGCCGATGCTTCGCAGGTACAGCGTCGCGGTCAGCACTTCTCCCAACCGGCTAGGGACAATAAAATCTACTTCAAGGTGGACTGTGGGCAAGCCCCATCCTCGCTGGATCACAATTTCGTCAAACGACCACTTCAGGCCGTCCCGGCACCAGTCTTCCACCAGGTTGTTGAACATCTCCAGGAACCTGGGATAAAAAACGATCCCCGCCGGATCACAATCCGCAAAGCGCACCAACACTTCCGTCTGGAACGAATGCCCTACACCAGACGGCCCTTCTTTACTTGACTTCGGCAAAGACTGCTCCGTGCCTTTATTCACGCGTTTTTCTCGCTTTCCTGAAACGCTTTGATAATGCCACGAGCAATGATTAATTGCTGAACTTCTGTTGCGCCCTCGTAAATCCGTAACGGCCGGATCTCGCGATAGAGACTTTCCACCGTTTCTCCCTTAACCACGCCAAGCGCGCCGAAAATCTGCAAAGCTGCATCAATGGCTTGCTGGGCGATTTCCGTTGCAGTCATCTTGGCCATGGCCGCTTCTACCGTCACTGGCATGCCGCGGTCCTTCAGCCATGCGGCGCGGTATGTAAGCAGCGCCGCCGAATCAATGTCCGTGGCCATCTTCGCCAGCTTGGCTTGCGTCAGTTGAAAATCGGAAAGCGTCTGGCCAAACATCTTGCGGGACGTCGAACGCCGCAAAGCTTCTTCCAGAGCCCGCCGCGCAAATCCGATTGCCGCAGCCGCAACGGACGAACGGAAAATATCCAGCGTAGCCATGGCTACTTTGAAGCCCTGGCCGCTTTCGCCCAGTCGTTGCGCGGAGGCTACGCGGCAATTCTTGAACGCCAGCCGCGCCAGCGGGTGCGGCGCCATTACGTCAATACGCTCGGCGATTTCCAGTCCCGGCGTATTCGCATCTACGACAAATGCCGTGATTCCGCGTGCGCCAGCGGCTTCTCCTGTACGCGCAAACAGGACGTAGAAGTTCGCGATACCGCCGTTCGATATCCACGTCTTTTCGCCGTTGATCACATACGCGTCACCGTCTTTGCGAGCTTCGCATTGCAAAGCCGCCACATCTGATCCAGCCTCCGGCTCGGAAATAGCAAACGCTGCCACCGCCGATCCAGCGGCCACGCCCTTTAGATAGCGCTGCTTCTGTTCGTGGCTGCCAAACAATGAAATTGCTCCGGAGCCCAACCCCTGCATGGCGAACGCAAAATCTGCCAGGCCAGAATGCCGCGCCAGCGTTTCGCGAATCAAACACACCGCGCGCGTATCTATGGTCTCGGCGGAACCGCCGTACGCTGTTCCGCCGACTGCATACTTCAACCATCCACCATCGCCAAGCTGCCGCACCAGGCTGCGACACGCATTACCCAAATCCTCGACCGAGCCTTCTTCTTGATGCGCATGAATGTATTTCACCGCCCATTGGTCAAGTTCAATGGCCAGGACTTTATGGCGGGCTTCGAGAAACGGCCAGTCGAGATGATTGTGGTGGTCCATCCTTCAATCTCCCTTGAAAACCGGCTTCTGTTTCGCTACGAAAGCCTGATAAGCGCGATTGAAATCCTTGGTCGCCATGCAGATGGCCTGGGCCTGGGCCTCGGCTTCAATGGCTTCGTCCACTCCCATGTTCCATTCCTGATGTAGCATCTTTTTGGTCATTCCGTGCGCAAACGTGGGACCGGCAGCCAGTTCAGCCGCCAGCGTCATTGCCGCGCCCAACAGTTCTTCCGGCGAACATACGCGGTTCAGGAAGCCCCATCGTTCCGCTTCTTCGCCGCTCATACTGCGACCAGTGAATAGGAGCTCTGCGGCGCGTCCTTGACCGATAATGCGCGGCAGAATCGCGCACGCCCCCATGTCACATCCGGCCAGCCCGACGCGCGTAAAAAGAAACGCCGTTTTGCTTCGTGACGTCCCCAGACGGAAATCTGAGGCCATCGCCAGGATCGCTCCGGCGCCGGCGCAGACGCCGTCAATCGCCGCGATGATGGGTTGCGGACAGGCCCGCATGGCCTTCACCAAGTCGCCGGTCATGCGCGTAAACGCCAGCAGTCCCGGCATGTCGAGTTCGGTCAGTGGCCCGATAATCTCATGCACATCGCCACCCGAACAGAAATTTTCTCCCGCGCCGCGGATGACAACGGCTTTGATGTCCGTGGCGTCGGCCATCGAACGAAACAGGTCGCGGAGTTCCGCGTAGGAATCAAACGTGAGCGGGTTCTTGCGCTCCGGACGGTTCAGCGTAATGCAGGCCACGCCGTTCTTAGCTTCGTACCCAAAGTGCCGCGCTTTGTAACCTGCAAGCAGCTGACGGCTGAAAGGCAACGGCCGCGGCTCTTTCGACTGGTCCTGCATTTCGCTTTCTCCTAACGAACAGATTTTGCTTTCGGCTTCGTGTCCGGTACGGAAGCAACGGTGTTGATGTGGCTCTTAAGCTTCCACAGTTCGCCGATCATCATTTCTTTTTCTTCCCGGCTCAGCCCGCCCAACAATTCAACGATCCACTGCTCATGCCGGATGGCCATTTCGCGGAACCGTTTGACGCCCGTTTCCGTGAGTTTCACGGTAAACGCCCGCCGGTCACCCGGATACGGCGTCCGCGCGACCAGACCTTCGCGTTCCAGCTGATCGGTGATCCCGGTGACGTTTCCGCCGGACACCATCAACCGCTCGGAAAGTTCATTCATCCGCAACCCGCCGGCGCAGCGTTCTAGCTGGGCCATCAGGTCAAAGCGCGGCAGCGTGGTGTTAAATTCCCGTCGCAGACGCAAGCGAATCTGGTTTTCGATCCGCACGGTGCACGAAAGCATGCGCAGCCACAGCCGCAGCGCCTGGTGATCGCCCTTGATGGCGCGAGTCTCCAGGTCCACCACGGCTCTGCCGTCCTGCGCGCGGCGTGATTTCGTCTTGCGAATTGTGGTTGAACTGGCCATATCGCCTTTACAGCGCCTCGCCACCGGCTACGCTTTTGTCAAACCTGCAACAAAAGCTGGGCGCGCGCCAAGTTCCTTTCCAGTTGTTCCTTGCCGCTCAGATATTGCTTCGGCCACTCCACGTCGCGGAAGCCTTGCTTTGCGGCTTCGTGCAGGGTCCACGCCGGATCGGCAAGATGTGGACGCGCAATCGCACATAAATCAGCTCGTCCGGCCGCGATGATGGTGTTCACGTGGTCGCCTTCAAAAATATTGCCGACGGCAATCGTCGGTATGCCCACATCATTCTTAATCTTGTCCGCAAAAGGTACCTGGAACATCCGCCCAAACACCGGTTTTTCAGCTTTGCTGACCTGGCCGGAAGAGCAATCAATCACGTCGGCGCCGGCATCCTTGAAGAAGCGCGCCACTTCCACGGCGTCTTCCGGCACAAGTCCTCCGGGAACCCAATCATGTGCGGAAATGCGTACGCTCATCGGCCGTTCTTGCGGCCACTCTTTGCGCATGGCGGTAAACACTTCCAGTGGATAGCAGCAACGGTTTTCGAGAGAACCGCCGTATTCATCCTTGCGCTGGTTGGTAAGGGGCGAAATAAAACTCGACATGAAATAACCGTGCGCACAGTGAAATTCCAGCCAGTCAAATCCAGCCTCAACCGCACGCTTCGTGGCGGCCACAAATTCAGATTTGATCTGGCACATGTCCGCCCACGTAGCCTCACGCGGAACCTGCGAAACGCCTTCCATATACGGCAACGCAGAAGCCGAGATCAGCGGCCAGTTCCCGGAATTCAGAGGCTGGTCAATCGCGTCCCAACCCACGCGCGTGGAACCCTTGCGCCCGGAGTGGCCCAACTGGCACGCAATCAGCGCCGTGCTGTTACCGTGCACGAAATCAACAATCCGCTTCCAGGCTTTCTGCTGCTCGTCATTCCACATTCCCGGACACCCCGGCGTGATGCGGCCTTCCGGCGAAACACAGGTCATCTCCGTGACCACCATGGCCGCGCCTCCCATGGCCCGGCTCGAAAGATGCACCAGATGAAAATCATTAGGGACGCCGTTTTCCGCCATGTAAGTTGCCATGGGAGAAACCACCACGCGGTTCTTCAGAGTCGCTTTGCGAATTTTGATCGGCGTGAACATCGGTGGCAACGCATGGTCCACGCCACTGCGCGCGGCAAACCATTTTTCAAGGCCTTCAACGTAGCCGGAGTCACGCAGCTTCAAGTTGGCATGGCCAATGCGCTGGCTTCCGGTCAGCAGGCTGTAAGTAAACTGCTCAGGTTCCAGATGGACGTAGCGTTCCACCTGCTCAAACCATTCCATGCGGTTGCGCGCGGCGCTTTGCAGTTTGAGTGCCTCAACTTCGCGTTCTTCCTGATAACGCTGCAATGCCGCAGGGACGTCAGCATGCTCTTCCGACAAGACGCGCGAAAGTGCTATGGCGTCTTCCATGGCCAGCTTGGTTCCTGAACCGATGCTGAAGTGTGCGGTGTGCGCCGCATCGCCAATCAACACAATATTTTTGTGGAACCACTTCTGGCACAGAATGCGGTTGAACTTGAGCCAGATGGCTGAACCGCGCAGGTGCTTGGCATTGGAAACCAGGGGATTGCCGTCCAACCGTTCGGCAAACAGTTTTTCACACAGCTTGATGGATTCTTCCTGCTCCATCTTATCGATGCCGGCTTTCAGCCAATTCGCTTCCGGCGTTTCCACAATGAACGTGGA
>JANXPR010000516.1 GCA_025357215.1 Acidobacteriaceae bacterium
GCGGCGTGGAAGTTACGCTGAGCAAAGTTCGCCGTGAGCGCCTGGGCCACATTGAGCTGGCGTCACCTTGCTCGCACGTCTGGTTCTTTAAAGGACTGCCCTCGCGCATCGGCCACCTGCTGGACATCTCGCTGCGTGATCTCGAGTCCGTGCTGTACTTCGAATCCTATGTCGTCGTGGAAATTGGCGAAGCGCCGGTAAAAGAACGCGAAGTCATCAAGGAAGAAACCCGTTTCCGCGAGCTCGACCAGCAATATCGCGCCACGGGCTTCAAGGCCATGATGGGCGCGGAAGCCATCAAGGAACTGCTCAAGCGCGTGGAGATTGAAGAACTCTCCGTGGACCTGCGCGAGAAGATGAAACACGAAACTTCTTTGCAGAAGCGCCTCAAGTACGCCAAGCGGTTGAAGGTCGTTGAGGCGTTCCGCAAGAGCGGCAACAAGCCGAACTGGATGATCCTGGATGTGATCCCGGTCATCCCGCCGGAATTGCGCCCCCTGGTTCCACTGGATGGCGGACGTTTCGCCACGTCTGATCTGAACGACCTGTACCGTCGCGTGATCAACCGCAACAACCGGTTGAAGAAGCTGATGGACTTGCACGCTCCTGAAGTGATTGTGCGCAACGAAAAGCGCATGCTGCAGGAATCCGTGGACGCGCTGTTTGATAACGGCCGCCGTGGACGCGTGCTGCGCGGCGCCAACAACCGCCCGCTCAAGTCACTGTCTGACACGCTGAAAGGCAAGCAAGGCCGCTTCCGCCAGAACCTGCTAGGCAAACGCGTGGACTACTCCGGCCGTTCGGTCATTGTGGTCGGCCCCGAACTGAAATTGCACCAGTGCGGTCTGCCCAAGAAGATGGCTTTGGAACTGTTCAAGCCGTTCATCTATCACCGCCTGGAACAGACCGGACACTGCACCACCATCAAGCAAGCCAAGGAAATGGTGGAGCAACAGGAGCCGATTGTCTGGGACATCCTGGAAGAGGTCATTAAAGACCATCCGGTGTTGTTGAACCGCGCTCCAACGCTGCACCGTTTGGGTATTCAGGCGTTTGAACCTGTCCTCGTCGAAGGCAAAGCCATCAAGATCCACCCGCTGGTTTGCACGGCCTTTAACGCCGACTTTGACGGCGATCAGATGGCGGTCCACATCCCGCTGTCACCGGAAGCCCAGGTTGAAGCCAGCGTGCTGATGCTGGCGTCACACAACATTCTGTCGCCGGCGTCAGGCCAGCCGATCACCGTTCCCACGCAGGACATGGTGCTTGGCCTGTATTACCTGACCAAAGGCAAACCGGGCGCCAAGGGCGAAGGCCGCGCTTTTGCCAACACGGAAGAAGTGCTGCTGGCCATGGAAGCCGGCGCGGTGGAAACACTCACGCCGATCCGTCTGCGCTACACCGGCCAGGTGATTGATCTGACCCAGGCGTATGACGATCAGGACATCATCCACACGGAACCGACGCAGTTCGACCGGCAGTTCATCAACACCACGGTTGGACGCTCGATTCTGAATGATCATCTTCCCGCGGGCATGCCGTACATCAACGGCTTGCTCAAGAAGAAAGGCATTGGCCAGTTGGTGAACTTCACCTATCTGACGTTCGGGCTGGAAACCACGGTCAAGATGCTGGACGAGGTCAAGGAGCTGGGCTTTAAGTTCGCCACGCGCGCTGGTCTTTCCATCGGCATTGATGACATGGTCATTCCTGACGACAAGAAAGCGCTGGTCAGCGAAGCCGAGAAACAGGTGATCAACGTTCAGCAGCAATACCTGGACGGCGCCATTACCAACGGCGAACGCTACAACAAGGTCATTGAAATCTGGTCGAACGTGACGGAAAAGGTCGCCGACGAGATGTTCAACAACATGCAGGAGCATGACAAGGCCGGCATGATGAATCCGATTTACGTCATGGCTGATTCCGGCGCCCGCGGATCGAAACAGCAGATCCGCCAGCTGTCCGGTATGCGCGGCTTGATGGCCAAGCCGTCCGGCGAAATCATTGAAACGCCCATCACGGCCAACTTCCGTGAAGGGCTAACGGTGTTGCAGTACTTCATCTCCACGCACGGCGCGCGCAAGGGCCTGGCGGATACGGCGCTCAAAACCGCTGACTCCGGCTACCTGACCCGCCGCCTGGTGGACGTGGCGCAAGACGTGATCATCAGCGAACAAGATTGCGGCACGGTGGACGGCATCTATGTCGGTTCCATTGTTGAAGCCGGGGACATCATTGAGCCGTTGCGCGATCGCATTGTGGGCCGCGTGTCATTGGAAAAGATCAAGGATTACGAAGGCAACGTGATTGTGGACGTGAACCAGGAAATTACCGAAGACCTGGCCAACTCCATCCAGTCCGCTGGTATTGAGCGGGTGAAGATCCGTTCCGTGCTGACGTGCGAATCCAAGCGCGGCGTTTGCGTGATGTGTTACGGACGCAACCTGGCATCCGGCCGTCTGGTCGAGCTGGGTGAAGCCACGGGCGTGATCGCGGCGCAGTCCATCGGCGAGCCGGGAACGCAGCTCACCATGCGCACCTTCCACATCGGTGGTACGGCGTCGCGAGTTTCCGAACAGTCCCGTTTGGAAGCCCGCAACCACGGTATGGTCCGCTTTGTGAACATGCAGACCGTTAAATCCAAGGCCGGCGATCTGGTGGTCATGAACCGTGCCGGTTCCATCACCATTGTTGACGACAAGGGCCGTGAAAAAGAGCGTTACGTGGTGGTGTATGGCGCCCGGGTCAAGGTGCAAGATGGCTCCATGGTCACGCAAGGCCACGTCATGGCTGAGTGGGACCCGTACACCTTCGCTATCCTCACGGAAATTGGCGGAACCATCCAGTTCAAGGACTTGCAGGACGGCATTACCCTGCATGAAGAAGTGGACGAAGTCACCGGACTTTCCCGCCACGTGGTAGGCGAGTCACCGGACGAGAAGCGCCAGCCGGCGATCGTGATCAAGGGCAAGGCAACACGGCGTTACCTGATGCCGTCACGCGCCCACCTGATGATCCGCGACGGCGACGAAGTACATCCGGGCGACGTGCTGGCCAAGATCCCGCGTGAAACCACCAAGACGAAAGACATCACCGGTGGTCTGCCGCGCGTGGTTGAACTGTTTGAAGCCCGCAAACCGCGTGAAACCGCCATCATCTCTGAAATCGATGGCGTGGTGAAGTTCGGCGAAGTGAGCAAAGGCCAGCGCAAGATCTACGTGGTGGCTGACAACGGAACAGAAAAGGAATACTCGGTTCCCAAGGGCGTCCACATCAACGTGCAGGAAGGCGAGCGCATGCGCGCCGGCGAAGCGCTGATGGATGGACCTCTCAACCCGCATGACATTCTTGCCGTGCTGGGTGAAAAGGAACTCCAGTCCTACCTGGTAAATGAAATCCAGGAAGTCTATCGTCTGCAGGGCGTAACCATCAGCGACAAGCACATTGAAGTGATTGTCCGCCAGATGATGCGCTGGGTGAAGGTAGAGGACGTGGGTGACACCGCGTTCCTGCTGGAACAGCAGATCGATAAGTTCCGCTTCCGCGAAGAGAACGAACGGGTGATCGCCAGTGGCGGCCGCCCGGCCACGGGACGCCCGCTCTTGCTGGGCATCACCAAGGCGTCGCTCTCCACGGAATCGTTCATCTCCGCGGCGTCATTCCAGGAGACCACGCGCGTGCTCACGGAAGCCTCCATCCAGGGCGCTGTGGACCATCTGCGCGGCCTCAAGGAAAACGTTATCGTGGGCCGCTTGATTCCGGCCGGCACGGGCATGGAGTTCTACCGCAACGTGCGGCTGGCTCCTGAACTCGAACAGGCCGCCGCCAAGGTGCAGGAAGAAGTTTCCCGCGAATACGCTGAAGCCGAGCGTGCGCTGGAACTGCTGCGCCAGGAAGGCGAAGCCGAAGAGATGGCAGCCGAGTAAACAACTAGTTACTTATTTATAACCAAGCGCGGGCTGGGACAACCGGCCCGCGTTTT
>JANXPR010000519.1 GCA_025357215.1 Acidobacteriaceae bacterium
TGGACCCCGGCTTCCGCACCCCGCAGTTCGAGGAAGCCCTGGCCGCACACCGGGCGGGGGACTCCGAGGCAGCCCAGGCACTGTTCTCCCGCGTCGCCGAGACCGACGTGGACGACATCACCTTCCATTCCCGCCTGGGCGCCGACCTCTACCGGCGCGGCATGTACCCGGAGGCCGCCACCGAGTTCCAGAAAGCGCTGGCCCATGCTTTTGCCCAGACCGGTGGCGCCTCCGGTGACCAGGATTCTTTTTCCAGACAGCAAATCTTTTTGGAACACGGTTCTCCTTTTTTATCTTTCATGGGGGCGAGCGAAATGTTGGTCGGGCAATATTGCGAGGCGAGTAAAAACAAGAATCAATATCCTAACACTGTGGCGGCACTTGGCAGCCAGAAGCAAAGTATTTTGCATATACTTTGCGGCCTTGAATATGTCTATGGCCGCTGTTTCCATGCCAGAACCAGCCCAACCATCCCCAGCACGATGGCAATCATGAAACTGTGGCAGCCATGCTGATGGGGATCCAGAACAACCAAGCATCTTGGATCGGTGACCATGCGCGTGACGAAAAGCGCAGCGAACGTGACGAGTGAAGTAAGAATGGCCCAGCGTTCTCCGCGACGGATAGGGAAGAACACCAGCATCAAGCCGGAAAGTGCCACTACGCAACCAAGGGCCACCGGCCACGGCCCGGCATACTCGCCGATCACCGCCGCCCCCAGTTGCGGATGCGCGCGGGCATGCGGCGGTGCTGACACCGAAATATAGAACAAAAGAACATAAGCAGCGGCGATCAGGACGATGCTGGTTTTCCGCATAACTTTTTCCGCATAACTTATAGGAGAAAAAAATAACCGAAATCCTAACCGGCGTCCAGTTGCGGTCCTGGCTATGGACATGTAAGTCCAATTGGGCGAGGTACTTCAGACGTTTTGGCCGAATAGGTAAAGATTCAGAGGCTCACGGCCAGAACAGTACAAAAATCTTCTAACATGCGGATGAGTATATTTGTACCGTTGATGTTTGCCTCGCGGATGACTATTGTGTGCATGAGAACGTTCTTAAACGGAGCCTCCATTGACGGTGTACTGGTTATTGCTGGTCCTGGTAATGCTGACGCGCATCAGCATGCCAACAAAACCCGGCGGTAAGGTCACCGTCATACGGCCCGGAAGACGTACTCGCGGCAGGAGGGCAGCATGATTGAACTTCGACTTGAACTCAACGTTTATGCTCCTGAGGGCAGCAAAAAACGCGTGCGCCGCGTGCAGCCCAGTGAACGGTCGTCAAGCACCGGCTATTCCGCGTACGGCGACGATGGGGATGTCACGCTCGGACGCCCAAGTCTCCCACGCAAGCGCACTCCGCTGCCGGAAGATACGTACGAATTCGGCGTGGTCCGCGTGCGGGAGATTGAACTCTAAGAGCACCCGCTCCGCAAAGCGCGGTTCCAGCGCCGCCATCGCCACCCAACCATCGCTCGCCTGGTAAAGACCGTACAACGGAAATCCTCCGCCCAGCAGTTTGCCTTTGGGCGTTAGTCCCGCCGAAATGGGCGCGGCGAGTTCCTGCGCGCATTCATACAAAGAAACCATCGCGCTGCCGGCGTTTCCCGTCCGCGCAAGGTTCAGCAGCAAAGCCAGCGCCTGGCTGACGCAGCGCTCTGCTCCCGCCAGGTCCACAAACAGGCTTGGCGGCATTTCCGGCGGCGTGACCAGTCCGGCTTCAGCGAGGTATGTGAGATCGTGCCCGCTCTTTTCTTCCAGCGGCGGCGGATAGCCGATGATGCCAACAAAACACAGCTTGGGATGGCGGGCATGGACGCTTTCCCAGCCGAGATTCAAACGGCGCAGCGCTGAAGGACGAGACGACGTAAGAAGAAGGTCGGATTGAGACAGCATGTCGTCCAGCTTGGCACGGTCTGACGGATTCTTGACGTCCAGGGTGACGATGGTCTGCCTCTTGGTAAGCGCTGCGTACCATTCCGGCGCGTAGGTCTTTACGGGATCGCCCGTCGGCGGCTCGACTTTCGTCACTTGGGCGCCCAGACTTGCCAGCCGTGACGCGGCAACGGGTCCGGGCGTGTTGATGCACAGGCTCACGATTTTTATTCCGGTTAGCAACATTCCGGTTAGCCGCTCTGCTTCCGCCATATACCTTGCTTTCCTGTTTCTCTCGTGGCCGTCATTATATAAACGGCTTTGATATAAACGAGGTTGATATAAACGGCGCTGCAAAACACGCTGGATGGCGCAACCGGAAAACTGGCCGGGCATCGGTCGATTGGACATCAGTCGGTTGGACGCCAGCGTGTTAAAATCCGCCTCGGTTGCGCGGCGCCAGGCCCCATGCCGATTTCAGGAGAAAATAAGACCAATATGATGATGCTGCGTAGAATCGTCCTCGCACTTTTCGTTGCATTCATGGCCGCTACGGCCCTGGCCACCGAGCGCCAGAGCAATGCCGACTATCGCGCACGCCGCGTGGCGCTGGCCAAGGCCATGCCAAGGCCATGGAAAACGGTACGCTGCTGCTTTTTGCTCCGCTTGAGGCCGAGGGGCCGAACGCTCTCTTCGGGTTCCGCCAGGACGACAACTTCTACTACCTAAGCGGATGGGCCGGACCCGGCGCTGCCGTTCTGATCAGTTCCAATCCCTACACTGAAATTCTTTTTCTGCCGGAGCGCAATCTAACCGAGGAAAAGTGGACCGGTCCCAAGCTGGGTTCCGAAAATCCGGACGCGCCAAAAATCACGGGCTTTGACAAAGTGGCCAGCCTGGACAAGATCCATGATGAGCTGATAAAGGTTCCGCCCCAGACGCGTGGCTTGATCTATTCCGATCTTGGCGCCAACGGCCAGATCACGGCGTCCACGGGGCCCATCGAGTGGCTTCGCCGCGTCAATTCGTCACTCAACTATGCGGGGCTCCGTGATTTTCACCAACTCATGGGCCGCCTGCGCATGATTAAAGATGCCGGCGAGGTCCAGTTCATCAGGAACGCGACCACTGCTTCCATGGCCGCCCACGTGGCCGCGCTCAAAGCCATTCGTCCTGGAATGCCAGAGCGTGAAATCTCCGCGCTTATGCAATACGAGTTTGGCAAGCGCGGCTGTGAGCGTCCGGCGTACGCGCCCATCGTCGGCTCGGGATTTTATTCCACCCGTGCTGCACTATTCAGACGATGACCAGATCATGAAAGATGGCGACCTTGTTGTAATGGACGTGGGCGGAGAATTTTCGATGTACGCCACGGACATCACGCGCACCGCGCCGGTCAACGGCAAGTTCATTCCGCGCCAGCGCGAAATCTACAACATCGTACTCGGCGCGCAAGAAGCAGCCATGCAAGCCTTCAAACTGGGCGAATCCAAGCTTGGTCGCGGCGCGGACGCGACTTCACTCTTCAAAGCTGCGTTCGCTTACATCAATACGCATGGCAAAGACCTGCACGGCGATCCGCTGGGCAAGTACTTCATACACGGGCTAGGCCATCATGTTGGACTCAACGTCCATGACCTGAACGACCCCGCGCCGCTGAACAAAGGCATGGTGTTTACTCTGGAGCCGGGCATTTACATCCCGGAAGAAAAACTTGGCGTGCGCATTGAAGACATGTTTTACGTAGATCAGGAAGGCAAACTGGTGATGCTTACCGCCGGTCTGCCGCATACCGCGGAAGAAGTGGAAGCGGCGATGAAGAAATAAGCTCCACAAGACAGGGTCTGAAATGAGCAATCCAAGCCTGGCGTACGAGGATTGTGTGGCACCGGCACTCCTGCCGGTGCGCTTTTTATCTTGATGATCGCGACACACCAAAATTCTCTTGACTCATATCTTCTACTATGTAGAATATGCCAGAGCAAATAAGCCATGCTGGGTGAATTTGAACAAATCGTGCTTCTCGCGCTGATCCGTCTGGCTGACGACGCCTACGGGATGACCGTCCGGCGGGAAATTGCAGAGCGCATCGGGCGTGATGTTTCCATCGGCGCCGTCTACGCCACGCTGGATCGCCTGGAGAAGAAGGGCCTGCTCAAGTCGCGTACGGGCGATCCCACGCCGGAACGTGGTGGCCGCGCCAAGCGCATCTTCGTGATCACCGCGACAGGGAAGAAAGCCCTGCAAGGCGCGCAGGCGGCCTTTGATCGGATGCGCGAGGGAGTGAAGCTGGGATGAGCCGCCATACTCAGAAGACCGCTCCGGACCTCACTCCGAGCCCCGCGTGGCATTCCGCTCCCGCACTGATCCAGATGGCCGTTTGCTTATTTGCTCCGCCGGACATCGCCGATGCCTTGCTGGGCGACCTGGAAGAAGAACTGAGTCTGTTGCCGCTGGCCGGCAGAAGCCGCGTCGCGGAATTTGCCTGGTACACGCGTCAGGTGACGAAGTCTTTGGTGCCACTCATGAAGATTCGTATCGCTCGCGGAGAACTCGTCGCTTCCGTGGCGCTTTCCCAAATTGCTTTCGTATTGCCCCTGCTGGCCATCGAATGCCTACGGTCTTTTCTACTGTCCAATATCCCGTTGAAAGATGGCGCGGAAATGTCGTCTTCTTTCATCTCGATGCTGGTTATGCTATCGGCGGTTTTCGCCATGATCGGCGCGTTTCTGCTTTGCAGTTTCCGCAAAAGCGTTGACCGCCTGGCGCTGCTGCTGTTCACTGCAATTTGCCTGCTTTATAGCTCGCTCGGGCTGTTGCCGCTGCATTCGTGGAAAGCCGGGGGCGTATTACTGATAGTCCTGCTTCCTGCCATCGCCGCCGGCGCGTGGCTCTGGCGTAAAGTCGAACCAACGCAAAACTTCTCTGGAGAAGAATTTCAATGAAATGGGTTTTGCGGATACTTGCCGCGTTGTTTGGATTGTTGCTGCTCGCGTTCTTTGGACTGCTGATCGCCAGCCATCGTCCGGACGCCAACAAGCTGGAGGGCAGCGTGGAAATTGCGCGTCCGCCCGCTGAGGTATGGCCGTGGATCGTGGAACCGGAGAAACAAACGCAATGGGTAAGCTGGCTGGTGGAGTCCAAGCGTCTGCCCGATGGTCCGTTGCAGCCTGGATCGCGTTTTCGCTGGGTAATGGTCGATCCTAACCGGAACAGCCAGCGCGGCTCGTTTGATAGTGAAGTGGTGGCGGTGAACGCTCCTGGTGAACTCGACCTCAAGTTTTCCGCGAAGACATTCGACGGGCACGCCGCTTACACTCTCGCGGCTCTACCCAATGGCGGAACGCGCATCACCAACAGCGGACGTTACAACTATCAAAGCTGGTTCGTCCGCCTGATGACGCCATTGATCATGCCCGTAGCCAGCAAAAAAATGAATGCCGACATGGCGCAGCTCAAACGTCTCGTGGAGCAAATTCCCAAGACGCAGTAAGGGTGATGCTTTGCGAAAGTGGCCGTGTGCAAGAGACGGCCTCGCTTTTTGTTATGCTGGCGGTCTTGAACTCGTGTTGAACAAAATGACCGAGCCAGGCAACAAACCGGCTGGCGATGAGAGCGATGCCCAGGCCCAATTGCGGCGGAGGTTCCGTGCTTCCATCTTCTCCATCAGCGCTCGAGACGTTCTTGCACCCCGTGCCGTACTAAATTCAATGCGCGATGCAAGCAGCGCGGCTGATCAAGCCATCCACCAAGCCTTGCAAATAGTGAATGGCACAAAGTCACTGGCTGTTTTCGCCTTGGGTCGTCTGGGGACGCAGGAATTCGATATTGCGTCGGACGCCGACTTGCTTTTTGTCCGCGCGCCGGAAGCGGATGTTGATGAATCCCGCCTGGCCGCCGAGCGTCTCGTTCATGTCCTGGCCGTATACACGCGCGAAGGCCCCATCTTTGCCGTGGATACGCGCTTGCGTCCGCACGGCGGCGAAGGTGAACTGGTGGTTACGCGGGAGCAGGTGAGCCGTTATCTGGAAGACGAAGCCCAGCCGTGGGAAGCGCTCACGTACACCAAGCTGCGCTTTGTCGCCGGAAGGGAAGACATGGCGCCAGCTTTTCTTACTCAGGTGTGGCATCAGATCGTGGAGATGGCGACGCGTCCTGGATTTGCAGAGGCCGTCGCTGACATACGCTTGCGGCTGGAAAAATCCAATCGTTATCCGAATAGCTTCAAGCTGGCGCGCGGCGGCTTTTACGATATCGATTTTCTGGCGTCGTACCTGATGCTACGGCACGCGTCGCTGGCACAGGGCAACACGCTTGAGCGTTTGGAACATCTACGGCAGCAAGAATTCCTGAGTCCTTCAAACTTTGAGCTGTTGCGCGACGCGGCTTTGCTTTACCGGACTGCTGACCACGCGATCCGCTTGGTCACAGGCCGTGCGCAGCCGGAGTTGCCTGCGGCGGAACATGCGCGGCAGGCGGTGGAGAAGTTGGTGAGCAAGATTCTGGGGAGGGAAGCGGAAGACCTGCAAGCGGAATTGAAAGAAGCTGCGGAGAAGGTAAGGGCGGCGTTTGAGAGAGTTCTTAGCCGTTGAGCAGAGCGGTGCGAAAAGAGTACCTATAGTTGCTGCGGCAACTTGGTTGCGCATACTATAAGCGTGTATGGTCAAACAAATTATCACCGTCTCGCTGGACACCATGGGTGGCACTCCCGTTTTCGCCGGGACGCGTGTACCCGTGCAGACGTTTATCGACTATCTCAAAGCAGGCGAGTCGATTGATGCGTTCCTGGAAGGATTCCCATCGGTAAGCAAAGACCAACTTCTGCAACTCCTGGACGAGGCCAAGGATTTAGTCGTGGCTCAGGTGCATTAGAGGTGAGAATTCTGCTCGACGAGTGCGTTGATCGGCGATCAAACAGCTTCCTTAAAGTAGGCAAGCGTTACGGCACGACCTTGGTCGTGCCGTATAGGGTTTAATAATGACACTCGACACTACCGTAGGCCGGAGCACAGCGACAAGAAAGTGCTACTTTGACGCTGTTCAAGACACTCCGAGCTATTGGTTGCCAAGCTCCTTCCTGAATTGAATTTGCAATGGATACAGATGCCGGACTAAGTCTTTTTCGGAAATGTCCGGTGGGACGCCCCCAAACTTTTCAATGTATGTTTCAAGGATTGCGCGCAATACTCGCTGATAGTGCGCCTGCTCATTGCCGACAGGAGCTTTGCCGAACTCCTTGAGTTCATAGTGATTGCAATGGATTTTGACCAACTGTTCTTTATTTAGGAACTCGACCCAAATTCCGTCTATCCCAGCGGTATCCAGTTCCTGGTTCACGATCTTGCCGCCGGCGTTTTGGACTGGCGTCCAATCTGGTGCATACGTCCTTAATACATTGTTCACGTTCTAACTTCCTTGCTGGAGAGAATATCCCCTACTCTTTATTTTAATGGACTCGAGTCCATGCGTGCTGAAGTGCATCTGCGCTCCGCTTCGCTGCGCTCGGGCCTCCGGCAGTTAGGAATAGTTCCTTTCTTGCGACGAGCGGCACGACCGAGGTCGTGCGCTGACACTTGTGTTGCGCACGTTTATGTTTTACAGCAACGAACAAAATACGATAGCATGAGTAATGCGCAAAAGGCGCAGATTGTCCCCGGCTTCTGGCTCGAACATTCGAAGTTTGGAGTCTAAGATCTTTGACAACATGCAAATTAGGAATTGGCTGCGGCATATCAGCCGGCGGCAGATGTGGCGAAGCGGTGAATCTGTGGCTCAGCCTTGGGCTTGGGCTTGGGCTTGGACGGCCCAAGCTCCGTCCAAGCACCGTGCAAGGGCCGTCCAGGGGCCGATTCGCGCAAGCCGTTTGTTTGCAACGGGCACTGAAAAAATGGCGGGTGGGGCAGGAAATCGGGTGATCCGGTGATCGCCGCGATCAGGTCATCGGAAAAGCAAGCGCACCGGCGAGGGCGCCTGTGCCACACGAGCATCGCGGTGATCAGGAAAACCCAGAGCTAGATTTCTCGTGAACACGCGAAGCGGGCCGGGGACCGGCCTTTGGTCCACAGTCCAGGAAAAGCGCACAGGCAGGAGCACCTCCACCCCGCCACGCAGAGCGTGTCGGGGACCCCGATGCCTGTGCCACACGTCGAAGGGGAATTTACTTTACCGCCACGGCCAGCGTGTCATGGTGTTCGCGGATGAAGCGTCGCAAGTACGGTCCAATTTGGCTGGGGGCTTCAAAACCTGCGGCCTTGGCGGCGGCCTCAGCGTCTTTCGGTGTAACGTCGGCGCTTTCAGCGTAATGTTTCAGATCGCGGAACACGCCGATGGTGAAAATGTCCCAGGCAGCGCCCTGGTCGCGGACGAAGATAAAATTCTCCGGTTCCTTGATGGCCTTGGCGTAAGCGTTTTCCATTTCGCGTTCTTTATAAAGCTCAGCAAACTTACCCGGCAACGCCACGAACATCTCCACGTGGAAGAACGCGCCGCCGCCAAAGGCTTTCCGCAGATCGGCCAACGCCGGTCCAAAGCAGAACAAGTCTTCTTGCCAGGCAATGTTTTCGGCGATCTTCGCGGTCATTGGTTTCTCCGCTTGCTGACGTTTGCTGATGCGTTCGGGCTTGTAAAAGTCGGCATAGCTGCTCATCGGCGAGAGGATCATCAAGTCCCAGTGGTCGCCTTGGCTGTGGCGCATCCATAGGGGCGCTTCGTCACCGGCCGCCGAGATGGCTGCCGCCCGCGCCTTATATAGATCAATCAGTTCGGGCAGCTTGCCCGGCGCAGCCTGCACCAGCGTGACCTTATAAAGGTAGGGAGTATCGGTGGCCTGGGCTGTCCCGCAGCCAAGCCAGGTTCCCAACAGGGCAACTGCAAATGCCAGCCGAACAAGTGTGATCTTCGTCATAGGTAATGATTCCTCAGGAATTTTAGACTCAAGAGACCGTTCACAACCCGCCTGCGCGTGCTCGGCGATTGCGCCGTATCCGCAGCGGATGTTAACTTAAGAAGTTTACATTGTGAATGAATTTCCATCCGTGGAGGAACCATGGCGTCTTCATATAATGGTATTTCCCTGCCTGCGGGCGGTAAGCCCATCACCTATAGCGGCGGCAAACTACAGATTCCAGACAACCCGATCATCCCTTATATTGAGGGTGACGGCACGGGCCGCGATATCTGGGCCGCGTCCGTACGCGTGTTTGACGCCGCCATTGAGCGCGCTTACGAAGGCAAACGCAAGATTCACTGGTTTGAAGTGTTCGCTGGCGAGAAGGCCTTCACCAAATTCAAAGACTGGCTGCCGGCGCAAACCGTGGACGCGATCAAAGACCTTAAGGTCGCCATCAAGGGACCGTTGACCACTCCCGTAGGCGGCGGAATCCGTTCACTGAACGTGGCGCTGCGCCAGATTCTCGATCTCTATGGCTGCGTCCGTCCGGTGAAGTATTACCAGGGCGTGCCTTCTCCGGTGAAGCATCCCGAACAGGTTAACATCGTGATCTTCCGCGAAAACACGGAAGACGTTTACATCGGCATTGAGTGGAAGCAGGGAACGCCGGAAGTAAAGAAGCTCATCGACTTCCTGAACAACGATATGCTCGCTGGGACGAAGAAACGCATCCGCGAAGATTCCGGCGTAGGCATCAAACCGATTTCCATCTTTGGCACCAAGCGCCTGGTGCGCATGGCCATCAAGTACGCCATTGAGGAAAATCGTAAGACGGTGACGCTGGTGCACAAAGGCAACATTCAAAAATTTACCGAAGGCGCGTTCCGCGAGTGGGGCTACGAGTTGGCTTGCGACGAGTTCCGCGACAAGATTGTAACTGAGCGCGAGAGCTGGATCTTGGACAACAAAGACAAGAACCCGAATCTCTCCATCGAACAGAATGCTGCGTTAGTCGAGCCCGGACTGGAATTCGGCGCCGAGAGCTTCAAGCAGGAAGTTTACGCGGAAGTAAAGAAATGCCTGGACACGATCAGCAAGTCGCACGGCAACGGCGCGTGGAAGAAGAAGATCATGATCAACGATCGCATTGCCGATTCAATCTTCCAGCAGGTGATCATCCGTCCGGCGGAGTATGACATTTTGGCCACGCCCAACCTGAACGGCGACTACATCTCTGACGCCTGCGCGGCGCAGGTGGGCGGACTGGGCATTGCTCCCGGAGCCAACATCGGCGACGAGCACGCGATCTTTGAAGCCACCCACGGCACGGCGCCCAAGTATGCCGACAAAGACGTGATCAATCCTGGATCGGTGATCCTCTCCGGCGTAATGATGCTGGACTTTATGGGCTGGAAGGAAGCCGCGCGGCTGATTGAGACCGCCATGGAAGCCACCATCCAGCAGAAAAAAGTGACGTATGACTTTGAACGCCAGATGCCCGGGTCCACCAAGCTGAAGACCAGTGAATTCGGCGACGCGATCATCGGCAACATGGCTGGCCAACTGGCAAAAGTCTAAGCAAATTTCAGGAGAAATATCCGAATGCGTAAGAAAGTGACTATCGTAGGAGCGGGCAACGTGGGCGCAACCGCCGCCCACTGGATCGCGTCCAAAGAACTGGCCAACGTGGTGTTGATTGACGTGCTGGAAGGCGTGCCGCAGGGCAAGGCGCTGGACCTGCTGGAAGCCATGCCGGTGGAAAAGCGCGACTCCTTCGTGCTGGGCACCAATGACTACGCTGACACCGCCAACTCAGACATTGTGGTGATCACCGCCGGCATTGCCCGCAAGCCAGGCATGAGCCGCGATGACCTGCTTAACACCAATTTCAAGATCATGCAGGACGTGGTGGCCAAGGTTGTGGCCAACTCGCCGAACTGCATCATGATCGTTGTCTCGAACCCGCTGGACGCCATGTCCCAGGCGGCCTACAAGTTGAGCAAGTTCAACCGCAATCGCGTGCTGGGCATGGCCGGCGTGCTGGATTCCTCGCGCTTCCGCACATTCATCGCCCAGGAACTCAACGTGAGCGTGGAAAACGTGACGGCCTTTGTGCTGGGCGGACACGGAGACACCATGGTTCCGCTACCGCGCTATTCGACTGTTGCGGGAATCCCCATCACCGAGCTGATCGCGAAAGACCGCTTGGACGCCATCGTCCAGCGGACGCGTGATGGCGGCGCTGAGATCGTAAAGTACTTGAAGACCGGCAGCGCCTACTACGCGCCGTCGGCGTCAGCGACGGAAATGGTCGAAGCTATCCTGAAAGACAAAAAGAAGATCCTGCCCTGCGCCGTGTACCTGCAAGGCGAATACGGGATCAAGGATTTGTTCGTCGGCGTGCCGTGCAAGCTCGGCGCCAAGGGCCTGGAACAGATCATCGAAATCAAACTCACAGCTGACGAGCAAGCCGCGTTGCAGAAGAGTGCAGACTCGGTGGCGGAGTTGGTGAAGGTGATAGGACTCTAGAGCAAGGTAGCGCGGCGGGAAATCGCCGCGGCTTCGATTACAGGAATTGCCAAAATCGCCGAAATTGAAAAAGGAATAGCTTTTCAACGTCGGTGGTTTTGGCAATTCATGTTCTCCGGGGTTTTCCGGTGCTGTTCAGCCTGCGCTGTAGTCCGGCGCCGGAGCTTCAAAGGTCGCGCCCTCTTCCGCGTCGGTTTTTCCGTAGCCTTTCATGATTTCTTCCGTCACGGTTTGCAGGATGACCTTGAGGTCCCAGCGCGCAACTATGATTACAGGGTCATCAAAGTACAGAGACTCGAAACGCTCCGTGCTCATTACTTCCTGCATGCCAGCGGGTGACGCAACGGTGTATTCGTATTGCCAGACGTGTCCGCTGGCGGGGTCCTGGGCTTCGATGTGCAGTTCATCGAAAAAACTGCTGGGATCGGCTGGACCCATGACCATGTCCGTCTTGCCGAAGTAGTAGTTCAGGAAATTCGGACGATTGTATTTGCCCGCAGCGTCGCGACGCACCGGCGGGAGCGTTACCGGAAACCCGAGTTCTTTGCCAATGGCTGCGGGTTTGCGAGGACTGTCACTGCCATTGTCGTTCACGGGAACGGTGGGCACGGCATTCGGCGTCACGGCTTCTTGGGAAAGTACCGGGGGTTCCACGGGACGGCTTTGCAGCAGAGGGGGCGAACCGGTGGGCATGCCGCCGTGGATCTCAGAAGATCGCGCCAGCCTTCGCCCTATGTACAACAAAAGGACGAAGGCTGCCACGAAGATGACAATCTTGATCGGGTCCAAGCAGCCTCCGCTTTATGCGACCCGTTCAATGGTGATCGACTGAATCGCAACTTCTTTTGCCGGACGGTCCTGCGGTCCTTTTTTCACCATGGATATTTTGTCCGCGATGTCCTGGCCTTCCACCACTTCGCCAAAGATGGTGTGATTGCCGGTGAGCCAGGGCGTTGCCGCCACGGTGATAAAGAATTGCGAGCCGTTCGTGTTGGGACCGGAGTTGGCCATGGCCAGCTTACCGGTCTTGTCGAACTTGTGCGGTGAGCCTTTGGTTTCGTCCTGGAATTTGTAGCCGGGGCCGCCCATGCCGGTGCCGCTGGGATCACCGCCCTGGATCATGAAGTCTGGAATCACGCGATGGAAGACGGTCCCGCTGTAGAGAGAACCGTCGCCGCTCTTCTTGCTTACGGCGTCACTCCAGCTCCGCTTGCCTTCGGCCAGGTCCATGAAGTTCTTGGTGGTAATGGGAGCTTCTTTCTCAAACAGACGGCAAACGATCTTGCCTTCCGTGGTATCAAAAATCGCATACGTTCCTGCTGGTCTGCTCATGCGTCTACCCTTTCATTTGTTTGGGGCGCGTTGGCGATAAAGTTTGCTATTACTACTTTTTATCTTCTGCCGCGGCCGGAGCAACAATCTCAATGTGCGTGATCTTTACCGGATCAGCCGGACGGTTGCTGGGACCAGAAGGCATGCGGGCAATCTTTAGCACCAGCTCAACGGCTTTGTCATCGCACTGACCAAAGATAGTGTGCTTGTTGTTCAGGTGCGGCGTGGGAACTTCCGTGATGAAGAACTGCGAACCGTTGGTGTTCGGACCCGAGTTGGCCATGGCCAGGCGTCCGGGACGATCAAAGCCCAGGCTGGAATCAAATTCGTCTTCAAACTTGTAACCCGGGCCGCCAATGCCCTGGCCCATGGGGTCGCCACCCTGGACCATGAAGTTGGGAATCACGCGATGGAAAATTGTGCCGTCATACAAGGGACGCGTCATTTTCTGTCCGCTTACCGGGCTGGTCCATTCTTTGGTGCCATTGGCCAGGCCAATAAAATTGGCAACGGTCTTGGGAGCTTTGGAAGGGAACAGTTCGCACTTGAGGTCGCCGGCCGTGGTGTGGAATATGGCCACGGGGTTCTTCGCCTTGTCTTTGCCATCGGCGGTGGCGGGGCGGGAAGTAGGGGTGGCAGCCGCGGCTGCCAGGCTCAAAGCCAAAACGGTGAAAGTGACTCTACGAAGCATTCATGTCTCCTGAAAGGAAAATTCCTTAGCTATTAGAAATGTACCGGGAACATAAGTAAAGACGCGTGTTCCCTTCAGCTTACCCGCCCCGGTTAGGCGGCAGGGACGTAATCCGTGTAACCTTTTTCCGCGTAACCTTTTCCCATTGTTCAGGTAATCATTGGTGAAAGGACAAAAGCCAAGTCTTGACAGCCCCCGCAACCAATTCGATGTCCGATGAAGAGCTGATGAACCAGGTCCGCGGCGGCGTGGCTGAACTACTGGGCGTCCTTTTTGAGCGCTATCATGTGCCGCTCTTCAACTTCTATTACAAGCTTACGGGGGAGCGGACGTTGAGTGAAGACCTGGTGCAGGAAGTCTTTTTCCGCATCCTGAAATACCGCCACAGCTACAAACCGGACACCGCGTTCCGCGCATGGATGTACCAGATCGCCCGCAACGCCCGCGTGGACCACTTCCGCAAGAAGCGTCCGGAGACGAGTTGGGAACCGGAGATGTCTCCGGCGTTTACGCCGGATGATCCAGCGCAGCAAAAACAGGAGTCCGCGTTGCTACGCGAGGCGCTGCTGGAATTGAGTAACGACAAGCGCGAAGTCCTGGTACTGAGTCGCTTCCAGGACCTGAAGTATGAAGACATTGCGCGCATGATGGGATGCGAGGTCAACACCGTAAAGGTGCGAGTGCATCGCGCCCTGCAGGACCTGCGGGAAATTTTTCGCGGATTGGAAAGCGGCAAGCTGGTACGCAAAGAAGGCCAGAAAAGGGCGGGCATGCGGTCCGGCCCGGGGAGTTTGCAATGACATTCGAAAACCCGAATTTTGAAAAAACGGCGTGTGAACAAATCGCAGAGGTGTTGCCGGACTATCTGCAGGGTAGCCTGGACGACGGCAAGATGAAGCAGGTGGAAGCCCATCTGGCCGCCTGCGCCCAGTGTGGCGACGAAGCAGCGCTCTGGGCCAAGCTCGGGGAGTTGCCGGAAGTCCAGCCGAGCCCCATGTTGCGTATGCGCTTTGAATCCATGCTGGAGATGTACCAGGAAGGCCGTTGGGAGAAAACCAACCTCACGGCCCAGCGCAATCGTTTCCAGGACCTGAGTAACCTGGTGGATTGGGTGCGGCGTCCGACGATGAATGCGGCGTGGGCAGCGGTATTGGTGCTGGCGGCGTTTCTGGGCGGCAAGTATATGGACCGCAGCAATGCCAATAGCGCCCAGTTGGAAAAGATTGAAGCGGAATTGAAGAAGACGCAACAGCTGGCGGTGTTGTCTCTGCTTCAGCAGCAGTCGGCCAGCGAACGCCTGCAGGCGGTGAGCTATAGCCGGAACTGGAATGCGCCGCAGAGCGATCCGGATCCCCAGATCCTTTCCGCGTTGCTGCACACGCTGCAAGTTGACCAGAGCGTGGATGTTCGCCTGGCTGCACTCGATGCTCTGGCCCACTATGGACGCCGTCCAGATGTACGCAAAGGCCTGATTGACGCACTTGACGGCCAGCAGTCACCGCTGGTGCAAGTGGCCTTGATCGATGCGATTGTCGATATGCACGATGCTGGAGCGATCGAGCAACTCAACAAGATTAAGCAGGACCCCAAAGCCGATCCTTCAGTCCGCAAGCGCGCCGATTGGGGAGTGGCGCAACTGAGCTAGGCCCAAACCAAAACAATTCTCGCTTGAAAGGAACGCAATTATGATGAAAGCAAAGATCATCGTTGCACTGTTGGCCATCACCACTTTCGCAATTCTTTATGCGGGCCGAAACAAAGTTCACGCAGCTGGGCTCCTTTTCGGCAACGCAAACATTCAAGATCCTCAGAGAGTCCATCCCATGGCGGACGCGGACGATGACATGGATGATGACGACCAAGACATGGATGTGGACGTTGAACCCAATGTCGATGCAGATGTCGATGTCGACGTTAACGTTGATGTTGACGTGGACATGGACTCAGAGATGGACGAATCGCCCGACGTGGACGTGGATACCGAAGACATCAACGTGGATGTAGAAGTCGACGACGAATCCGACATGCCCCTGCGTGAGCAGGAAACCATCACCAAGACGTTCGCTTTGAGTGGACGCAAGCTGCTGGACGTGGACAACGTCAACGGCTCGGTGGAAATCGTAGGCGGGCAAGGCGACCAGGTGCAGTTGGTGATCAAGAAAACCCTGCGCGCGGAATCCAAGGAACGCATGGAAGCCGCGAAGAAAGAAGTTACCCTGGACATTACCGATCAGTCTGACCTGCTGAAGTTTTACGTAAACGGTCCGTTCCGCTGTAACTGCGACGGCAAGAGCAGGGACGGTGACAATGGCTGCAGCGGCTGGCGCCACGGCGATCACGGATATTCGGTGACCATGGATTTCCAACTCCAGGTCCCCCGAAACGTTGACTTGAAAGTGAAGACCATAAACGGCGGCCACATCAACGTCCGCAACATTGCCGGCAAGTTTTCGGTAAACAACGTGAACGGCAAGATTGAAATGCAGGACATCGCCGGCTCCGGCAAGGCGCGCACTGTGAACGGCGGAGTGAAAGTAAGCTTCCGCGAGAACCCGAAAGAGAACTCAGATTTTGCCACCATTAACGGTGACGTGGACCTGCAGTTCGTGAAAGGTCTGGCTGCGGACTTCCGCTTCAAGACCTTCAACGGCGCGGTATACACGGACTTTGACATGACGTCATTGCCGGCTCACAATGCCAACGTTGAGCAACGCGATGGAAAGTTTGTTTACCGGTCTGATCGCACCAGCGGAGGCCGCGTCGGCTCCGGGGGACCGGAAATCAAAGCGGAAAACCTGAACGGCAGCATCCGCGTTCTGGAGCGCCACGAGTAGTTGAAAGTACGAGTAGTTGAAAGAAACGACGAATTCAATGAGAACCCTTATGACCCAAAATAGCCTTCATAAAATTCTATTCGCAATTGTTCTTACACTTACCACCACGGGCATGGTGTTTGCCCAGACTGACAACCGGGTGCGGGTGCCCATCGCTGATCCGTCACGGCCCGTCCAACTCCGCGTTCATCTGCTCAACGGCAGCATTACCGTGAAAGGCGCGGACGTGAAGGAAATCACGGTGGAGTCCAAAGGGCGCGACGACGGCAGTGACGAAGACTCCGACCGCGGCAAGCGTCACCGCGAAAGCGGACGCAGTGATGGCCTGAAACGTATCCCCATGGGCTCTGCGGTGGGGCTCAACATTGAGTCAGAAAACAACCAGGTACGCGTCAGCACGGACAGCATCAACCGCACGGCTGATCTGGTGATCACAGTACCGGTCCACACCAGCGCGTCGTTACGCACAGTGAACAACGGCAACATCGTGGTCAGCGACATTGACGGCGAGCTGGACGTGGACGACGTGAACGGTTCCGTCACGCTCAAGAATGTTTCCGGCAGTGTGGTGGCGCACGCGCTGAACGGCCGGGTTCTGGTGACCATGAACCGCGCGGATGTAAAGCCCATGGCCTTCAGCTCGTTGAACGGCGACATTGATGTGACGCTGCCCGCCAGCATCAAGGCCAACGTGAGCATGCGGACGGACAACGGAGAAGTTTACAGTGATTTTGACGTGCAGCTTACCAGCGGCGCGCCCAAACCGATTGTGGAAGACCGGCCCAATGCCAGTGGCGGCAAGTATACGGTGAAAGTGGAGAAAACCGTGCGTGGGACGATCAACGGCGGCGGACCGGAAATTCAGTTCAAGAACTTCAACGGCAATATCTACATTCGCAAAGCTGGCAAGTAGGTGAGAGAAAATCCGGACTGCCCCTGTCTCTCCTCGGGTAGTCCGGATTTGTGTTTTTTAGATGGCAGCATGCTTTCAGCGACTTCTTCCGTTTTTCCCGTAACTTTGAGGTTAACTTGACCACCATTCAGATGTTCCCTAACGATGGCAGGCCATAGCGGGGGGAAGAGGGATCAAGAGCTGCGTGGCGTTTTGTCTCATGGTAGGCACAATCTTATTGAAATTAATGAATTTATTGTGTGCTAAATATAACACTTTATGTTATATTTAGAATATCGAATGCCTAAAAAGAGAAACGACATGTTTGACCTTCGTACAGCAAGAAAGCGAAAAGGGCTAACTCAAGAGAAGGCAGCATTGTCCCTGGGGGTTACGCAGGCGTACTTGTCGATGCTTGAAAACAATCGACGCCCAGTTCCTGCAAATCAGCTTTCCCGCGTTGTAGAAGTCTACGGATTGTCTTATGCAGCGCTTCCTTTGCGTGGTCAGGAATCTTGGCATCAGCTTCAGAATCGCATGATAGCTAGTCAACTCGCAGCTCTTGGATACCCCGGCTTTTCCTACATGAATACAAATCGTCCTCAGTGGAACCCGGCAGAACTCTTAGTTGCTGCTTTGACCAAGAACGAGTTGGAAAGCCGAGTCATTGAGGGTCTCACTTGGCTCGTGTACGCATTTACCGATATGAATTGGGATTGGGCAACACGAGAAGCGAAGGCTAATGATGTAACGAATCGCTTGGGATTTGTTGTAACTCTGGCGCGCAATCTTGCTGAGCGAAAGGCAAATTGTTCGGTGGCAAAAACCCTGCGAACCGTGGAAAAGCGCTTGCGGCCGTCAACGCTTGTTCGGGAAGAAACGCTTTGCCATGACCAGATGACCCAGGCAGAGCGTAAATGGCTGGAAGAGAGCCGGCCTCTTGAGGCACGTCAGTGGCACGTTCTCTCTGATCTTACGGCTGAGCACCTAGAACATGTTACTTAAGAAACCTCCAGAGCCCTGGCACGCCTTCCTAACGGAAGTCGATGCTCTTGTATCAGGAGAAGTGTCCTTCCATTGTTTGGGCGGCTTCGTCATGCAGCAGTTACACGACTTGCCGAGACCGACCTTGGATGTCGACACTCTTTCCGTTACTCCCAAAGATCAGATGACACTGCTAATTGAGAGGGCGGGAAAGGGCTCGGAATTACACACTAAGCACAAGATATACTTGGACATCGTAACCGTCTGCCAGCCTCCTGACAGGTATGAGGATCGTTTGACGGATATGTTTCCAGGTGCATACAAGCGCTTACGATTATTTGCGTTGGAAGCCCATGACTTGGCGCTCGCAAAACTCTTGCGTAATAGCCAGCGTGATCGCGAGGACGTGAAATTCCTTGCCAAGAGGGTTCCTCTTGACATCACCGTTCTTTCGGACCGTTATGCGAAAGAAATGCGGCCCTATATGGCCAATGAGGCCCGTGAAGATCTAACGCTGAAGTTGTGGATCGAAATGATCGAAGAGGATCGACAAAAGCCATAGCAAGAACGGATTGACAGCTCTCGCTAATTCCCGAACTCTTGCGGAGTTTGCTGCGCAACCAGTTCGAAATGAGAAACAAACGGGAAGTCAAAACTATTTCTTCTTGTTCTTGGCGATGGTCTCAAGCGCCGCGTCATCGGCTTTCAGGGACTTCAAAGCCTCGCGACGCTCCGGGGTCAAATCAAAATTCACGCCATGTTCGTGGACCAGATCAATCAGGTGAGCGCTGGTGATGCGGTTGCCCAGCATGAGCATCACCTGATCAAAAGTCAGCGGATCGGATTCTTTCTGCTCGGCCTGGAGCCGTTTGGCGGTGGCTTCCACGTCGCGAAACACGCGCATCAGGTTGCCGCCCAATATCTTATGAATGTCTTCTTTCGAATATCCGCGCTTCAGCAGTTCCGCCGTGATCTTCGGCAGGTCGGCGACGGAGTCAATCTCCTGCGGCAGGGAAGTCACGCCGTCAAAATCCGAGCCCAGGCCTACGTGGTCCACCCCGGCGATTTTGGCAATATGGTCAATGTGATCAATCAATGACTTGAGCGGAGGGCGCGGGAACTGTGCGGCCCACTTCTTCTCGATCCCGACAACTTCGTTATACCCGACGGGGCTACCGTCCGTGTGGGGATGTTCTTTCACAAATGCGGCCAATTCGGCGTCGCGTTGTTTCCCTTTCTCGGGATCAAAGAACGCTTTGCGGAAATCCTCATCAATGAACGCCGAGAAGAAGTTCACCATCACCACACCGTTGTTCAAAGCCACGGCGCGCAGCATGTCGTCGGTCATATTGCGCGGATGGTTCGTTAGCTCGCGCGAAGACGAATGCGACGCAATGACCGGCGCCTGGCTGATCAGCAGCGCCTGATAGAACGTGGCGTCTGAAGTGTGCGATATATCCACCATCATGCCCAGGCGGTTCATTTCCCGGACCACGTCTTTACCAAAGTCCGTCATGCCGTTGTAGTGCTTCACGTTAGGGTCTTTGATATCGCCGGAGGAATCCGCCCACTCGTTGGTGTTGGACCACGTCAGGGTCATGTAGCGCACGCCCAGCCGGTGGAAGTCGCGGAGCAGATGGACGTCATTCTCAATCGCGTGGCCGCCTTCTATCCCCAACAGCGCGGCGAACTTGTGTTGCTCATGCGCGCGGACAATATCGTCTGCGCTAAAAGCCATCATCATCTGGTCCGGATGCCGCGCGGCTTGCTGGTAGACGCTGTCAATCAGGTCCATGGCGCGCTTGGCGTAGTGGCCCTTGAAGTCCGGTTCCACCCAAATGGAAAAGAACTCCGCGCCCAGGTTGCCTTTCTTGATCTTGCCCAGATCGATGTGACCTTCAGAGACGGGCGTGTTGTCGCCAATGTCAAAGTATTCGTCCAGGAAGCGCTGCGGCGTGTCCGCGTGGGTATCAATCACCAGCGCAGACTCGTGGATGGCCGCGGCAGAGTCAGCCTTGGGCGCAGTTTTCCCCTTGGCTTTTGCGGAAGCAGACTTGGTTTTTGTTGATGCAGCGGACTTGGCAGCCGGCTTAGACGCAGGCTTGGATTGCGGGAAGGCGACGGCTGTGAGAAGGAGAGGGCTGAGGAGTAAATAGGCTCGTTTCATTCACGAGCGATTTTATCAGCCGCCTGGTTGGCTTCGCGCCATTCTGTGTAGCGATCGGAAACCATTACGTGGAAACAGGCCTGGCGGCGTTCTTCCGCCACTTCTACCAGGTTCTGGTCCCGCAGGTTCTTCAGGTAATTTTCAATCCATGCGTGCTGGTTGCGCGTAAGGCCGCGCTTGGCCAGGTCCACCGTGATGCCTGCCAGGTGTGACGAGCCGTTTTCACCGGTTTCCGGTGCGGCATTGCGGTTGCGGCGGCGCAGCGAATGTTGCTGCTCCATGGTGCGGACCGCGGAGGTCACCTGCATGGGCTGGCGGAATTCGGCAAAGTACGCCGCCGACATATCTTCAAGAAAATAGTTGACCCAGGGCCGCGCGTAGCGTTTTTCCGGCTTGATGCTGGAGCTGACTTTCAGCGCGCGGTTTTCAGAAATCGGAATCAGTTCCTGTGTGCGTTCCAGTTCAAGGAGCTGTTGGTCATCGGCAATGCGGGGCAACTGCAGACGGTCAATTTCTTCATTCTGGCGGAGCTGGGAATCGTGGGAGCCCTTCAGGACAGGGTTCCACGCCACGTGGCGTACATGCGCGCGACGGCGATGCGCGGTTGTGGTGTGGACCGTGGTGGCTGGAGCAGCGCTGGCGAGCGTCGCAACCAACAAAAGAGACGAAGTTAATAGTGTTTTCCTGGCGCCCATCGGGTGTTCCGTTACAAAAATGGCTTTTTCTCGGATGGCAGATCATAACCCAGTCCTGCCTTCTAAGCTAGTCAGTTAATCGCCTGAGATTCGCAAAACTTTAATACTGACACATAGAACTACGGGTCCGACTTTAGTAATCAACTACTTAGCCTGGTGACAAATTCCGGCTGTTTCGTCTTCCATTCGTAACCTCAGCCACGGAAAAAGTCTTTAATGGCCTGTTTCATGACCTCGCGGCCGGTATCGGCAATGGCCTTGGTCAGGGGGATGTCCTTGGGGCAGACTTCCACACAATTCTGTGCAAAACCGCACTCCTGGATGCCGCCATCGCCCATCAAGGCCTGCAAGCGCTCGTGCTTCAGGGCCGCGCCGGTGGGATGTTGGTTGAAAAGACGGACCTGAGCAATGGTTGCGGCGCCCACGAACCCGGTGGATTCGTTGAATTGCGGGCAGGCTTCCATGCAGCAGCAGCAGGAAATGCAGCGGGAGACAGGGTAGGTCTCTTCTTGTTCTTTAGGAGACATGCGCGGACCGGAGCCGAGATCGTATGTGCCGTCCACTGGCACCCAGGCCTTAACACGCTTGAGATTTTCGAAGATCACATTGCGGTCCACTTGCAGGTCGCGGACGACCGGGAACTTGCTGAACGGTTCCAGAGTGATGGGCTGCTCAAGCTTATCTACCAACGCGGAACAGGCCATGCGCGCACGGCCATTGATCAGCATGGCGCAGGAACCGCAGACTTCCTCCAAACAGTTGGAGTCGTACGCAATGGGAGTGGTTGCCTTCCCGGAGCGGGTTACGGGATTGGCGGCGATTTCCATCATGGCGGAGATCACGTTCATTCCCGGCTTCCATGTCAGTTCAAACTCTTCCCATCGCGACTGCGTTTTGGGGCTGTCTTGCCGCTTGATTTTGATGATGACGGTCTTGGCCATTATCGTCCTGTCTCCCTTACGGTCACGTACTTCAATGTGGTCATGATGGCGTTCATGATGGTGATGGCAGCAAACCACCAGTAAAGACGGTCATGCTTAGTTATGCCTGCCCACACCAGCGCTCCGGCGATGGCAAAGAAAATTATCGCCGTGTTGCGATACCAGGTGGGCGACGGGCCGGTGCGTTGTGGTTGCTGTTCGTCCATAATTTCAAAAAACCATTTACCACAGAGGGCACGGAGGAACACCGAGGGATTTGACCTTCTTCGGTTAAAACATTTCAGCTAGTCCCGAATTCAATCTGATTCGTTCGCCGCTTTCCTCGGATTTTCTCTGTGTCCTCCGTGGTTAAAATTCTTATTTTGCCGCGTCGTACCTTCTTGGCCGCGGTGGAATCAACGAAACATCGACTGGCTCAAACTCGAATCTCGGCTCGTCGGCGTCCGCGGCGAAGTAGGCCTTGGTGGTCTTGAGCCAGTTCTTGTCGTCGCGGTCCGGAAAGTCCGGTTTGTAGTGCGCGCCGCGCGATTCGTCACGCATGGCCGCGCCCTGGGCGATCACCCGCGAGAGTTGCAGCATGTTGTACAGCTGCCGCGTAAAGATGAACGACGTGTTGGCCCACATGCTCCGGTCGCTCATGTTGATGTGGTTGAAGCGGTCAAGCAGCTCCACCAATTTCGCGTCAGTGTTTTTTAAATTCTTGTTGTAGCGGATCACGGTCACGTTCTTGGTCATCAACTCGCCCAGTTCGCGCCAGATCTTGAACGGATTTTCCGTCCCGTTGGCGGACATCAGGCTGGTGTTGGCGTCTTGCTGGCGTTTACGTTCGGCGTCAAACACGGAACTGGGCACGGCGTCGGCGGACTTGGACGCATTCTTGGCATACTGCACGGCTTCCGGTCCGGCGATGAACCCGCCGTTGATGCAGGAGACCAGCGAGTTGGCTCCCAGGCGGTTCGCGCCATGAATGCTGTAGTCACATTCGCCGCACGCGTAGATGCCGGCAATGTTGGTGGCCTGTTTGTAGTCCACCCACAGGCCGCCCATGGTGTAGTGCATGCCGGGGAAAATCTTCATGGGGACTTCGCGCGGATCATCGCCGACGAATTTCTCGTAGATTTCCAGAATGCCTTCCAGCTTGCGGTCGAGTGTGGCGCGGTCGATGTGCGTCAGGTCAAGGTAGACCATGGCCTGACCGTCAATACCCAGGCCTTCCTCGTAAACAATCCTGTGGATGGCGCGGGTGGCCACATCACGCGGCACCAGGTTGCCGTATTTCGGATACCACTCTTCCAGGAAGTAGAAACGTTCGGCTGCGGGAATGCTCTTCCAATCGCGCTTGTCACCTTTGTTCTTCGGCACCCATACGCGTCCGCCTTCTCCGCGCGCGGATTCTGACATCAGGCGGAGTTTGTCTTCTCCGGGGATAGACGTGGGGTGTACCTGGATGAACTCAGCGTTCGCGTAGTAGCAACCTTGCTGGTAGAGCGCGGACTGGGCCGATCCGGTGCAGACCACCGAGTTGGTGCTCTTGCCAAAGATGGCGCCGATGCCGCCGGTGGCGATGATGAGCGCGTCCGCCGGGAAGGTGCGGACTTCCATGGTGCGCAGGTCCATGGCGCAGATGCCGCGGCAGGTCTTGTTGCCATCGAGCACGGCGCTCAGGAATTCCCAATGCTCGTATTTCGTGACGCGGCCTTCGGCTTCATAGCGGCGGACTTGTTCGTCCAGGGCGTAGAGAAGTTGCTGTCCGGTGGTGGCGCCGGCAAAGGCCGTGCGATTGAAGAGTGTGCCGCCAAAACGGCGAAAGTCGAGCAGGCCTTCCGGCGTGCGATTGAAAGGAACACCCATGCGGTCGAGCAGGTCAATGATGCCGGGCGCGGCCTCGCACATAGCTTTCACCGGAGGCTGGTTGGCCAGGAAGTCGCCGCCGTAAATGGTGTCGTCAAAGTGCAGCAACGGCGTATCGCCTTCGCCCTTAAGGTTTTTGGCGGCGTTAATTCCACCCTGCGCGCACACCGAATGCGAGCGCTTTACCGGGACAATGGAGAAGAGATCCACGTTGCCGCCGGCTTCCGCGATCTTAATGACCGCCGCAAGTCCGGCGAGCCCGCCGCCTACTACGATGATTTTAGGATTAGCCATGATTAAACCCATTGGTAATTGAGTAAATTGGTAATCGGGTAAATTGGTAATCGGGTAAATTCCCCAACTAAACGGTGCGACATGTTTTTCAATTATCCGATTACCAAATTACCCATTTCTTTCTTCGCGTCCTTTGTGGTTCGTGCCTAATGGTTTTGACTCTGCTCTGCTTGCCATCCCGGTAAATGCTCCGGCGTGTTCTTCCACTGCGGCTTAAAGAAAGACGACATGGTCAGGATGCCTACCGTAATAAAGACCAGCGTGATTCCGGTACAAACCAGGCCAAAGGCCTTGCGCGAGCGTTGGCTCACCGTGATGCCCCATTTGGCGGCGAAGAGAAACAGTCCGTAGCCAAAGTGCCAGGACGCCGCAATGATGCCGACCATGTAGAAGGCAATCGCCCAGGGGTGTTGAAATTCCATCTGCACCTTGCTGAAAGCCGCATCGTTATGCGTAAGCAGGTGGATTCCCGTGAAGCGCATGGTGTAGGTATGCCACGCGATGTAGCAGAAGGCGATGGCGCCGGTCCAGCGCTGAGCGGCATACATGAAATTGCCGGCAAACGGGTAGTCCTTTACGTTGGATTCGCCGCGGAACCAGATGTAGAAGCCGTACAGCGCGTGATAAAGCAGCGGCAGATAGATTCCCACCCACTCCAGCACGGGGACAAACGGCAGGCTGCTCAGGAACTTGACCTGTTCCGCGTAGGCGCGCGGCCCATTGGTGGCAAACGCGTTAGAAATGAAATGTTCCACCAGGAAAGCGCCCACCGGAACGATTCCGCTCAGGGAATGCAGACGGCGCAATAAGAATGACCGGCCTTGTCCCGCGCGAATTGCAGGGACGCCTTGGGCCACAGTAACGGAAGAATCGCTAGCCATGAATGCTGTTGACTCCTTAATCTTTCGATCATCCACCCAGCGCCGAACTTCATCTTACGGAGCTCGTACTCCGTCCCTCGGCGCAAGCAAACCTTCTATTATCAAACTGCGGCGGCGCGGAGGTCAAACTCCGTGGCGCTTTTTGCCGTGGCGAGATGCTCTGGGAAACAGGCGTAAATCTTGAAACATTGGCCCCGAATAAGCCGTGATTTTGGTCACATAGCTTGCGGATCGCAGCGCGGGCGCATCGCTAAAAATTTCGCCGGCGACGAAACGCGGCAAAAGAAGAAGCCCCGCTACGCTGCTGCGCACGGGGCCCGGTCTTCAATCGTGATTCCTGTTGCTTTGAAACACTATTTTTTGGCGTGGAACACCATGCCTACGTTGGTGCCTCCACTATCGTTGCTGGCGGTGACTACTAGGGTGCGGTTGGTGTCTTCACCGCTGACCAGAATGGTGACTTTTCCATCCGTCGTATTGGTGGTGGAGGAAACTTTCAGGCCAGTGGACTTCATCTGGTCAGCGTAATAGCCGGCCACTTTGTCCGGAGAGTCTGACGTGGTGAACCCAAACGTGCCGCTGGATTCCTTGCCGTCACTCATGGACATTGAGCTCTTGGGCGAGGTTCCGGGATAGATGGGGACCCAGTCCGGTGGCTTGTCCGCGTTGGCGCCCAATTTCACTGTGCCATCGTCCGTCTTGATTTCCATGGTGCCTTTATCGGTATCGGCGGAGATAGTGGATTCCTTGCCCTTCTCATCCGTGACGATCATCCGTTTCTTGGCCATGTCAAACTTCAAGGTGGTAATTTTGCCGGTCTTTTTATCTTTCACCACCATGGTTCCGGCATCGTCGTCACTGGAGACCATCTCCACATCCGGATTGGCGAATACGGCCATTTTGGCGGCAGCCAGTGGAGGGTTCTTCTTAAGGAGATCGGGATCAAGACCGGCTTGCTTGACCTTGTGCATCCCGTAAAAGAACAATCCAACAAAGACCAGGATGATCAGGACGATGAACGTCCCGCAGC
>JANXPR010000523.1 GCA_025357215.1 Acidobacteriaceae bacterium
TACTACGACGCGTTTTATGAAGGCCAGACTCTTGAGATCGAGAGCCCGGTGCCTTATGGGGACTACATCGACTGGCTCGAGCAGCAGGATTCAAGCGTGGCGGAAACGTACTGGAGAAAAGCGCTTCAAGGATTCACCACGCCTACTTCCTTCGGGTATGACGGCGTGGCCCAATCGGCCCCGGATGAGGAAGCCGCGCATGATGTTGAACTGGTGCTCAAGGAATCCAGCGTCAATACTTTGCAGGCATTTGCGCGCAAGCATCACGTGACGTTAAATACCCTGATTCAAGGCGCCTGGGCCATGCATCTGAGCCGGCGCAGCGGTAAAGATGATGTGCTCTTTGGCTGCGTAGTGTCCGGACGTCAAGTGGACTTCCCGGGAATTGAATCCATGGTTGGCCTGTTCATCAATACTCTGCCTTTGCGGGTCCGCGTGGCGCGCGATGTGCCTTTGATGACCTGGCTGAAAGCGCTGCAAAACCAGCAAAACGAAATGCGGCAATACGAGTCCACTCCGCTGGTGGAAATTCAGAGATGGAGTGACGTTCCGCGCGGGCAGGCGCTTTTTGAAAGCGTGCTGATCTTCCAGAACGTCCCGGCAAGCGAATTGACGAACCGGGAACGAAAACTAAGAGTATTGGATTTTACCATTCTGGAACGCAACAACTACCCGCTGGCGTTGCTGGTGGTGGCCGGCGCGGAGTTGTCAATACGAATGGTGTATAACTCACGGCTGTTTGCTGATGCGACCATGACCCAGACAGTCAATCAATTTCACCAGCTACTGATTGAGATGGCCACGAACCCGGAACGCACTTTGTTCTCGTTCTCGCGCTCTACCGAAGCCGAGCGGCAAAGTCTTATCGGCAGCTTCAATCAGGGGCTCGAGTCATAGAATGTGCGGACTCACTGGGTACCTCGATCTTCGCCGAGAAGAACGGGTGGATAAGAACATCCTGCGTTCGATGACGGATGCGTTGATTCATCGCGGACCGGACTCCTCGGGATATTTCGTGGAGAAGAACATTGGCATGGGGTTCCGCCGCTTGAGCATTATCGATCTGGAGACAGGCGATCAGCCAATATGGAATGAAGACCGCTCCCTGGTGATGACTTGCAACGGCGAAATTTACAACTACTGTGACTTGCGAAACAAGCTGGTGAACAAGGCCCACATCTTCCAGACGCGTACGGACGTTGAGGTCCTGGTCCATCTGTACGAAGAGGAAGGCGCGGAACTGCCCAAAAAGCTCAACGGCCAGTTTGCTGTTGTCCTTTACGACCGAAAACAAAAGACGCTGTTTCTGGCTCGCGACCATTTTGGAATCTGTCCTCTTTACTACACGGTGGTTGACGGTCTCTTCCTTTACGCATCGGAGATAAAAGCGATTTTGCGGCACCCGCTCGTGCCGCGCCAGGTGGATCTGGTGGGACTGGACCAGGTGCTTTCGCTGCCTGGTCCCGTAAGTCCGCGCACGTTATTTCAAGACATACATAGCTTGCCCGCCGGCCACTCCATGACCGTCCGTGACGGAGTTGTAAAGGTGAGCCAATACTGGGACCTGGACTATCCCCGAATGACTGAGAGCAACGGAAGCCGTCCGGCACAGGACTACGAGGACGAGCTCGGCGATTTGTTCCAGCAGTCGGTAAAACTGAGGCTTCAGGCTGATGTGCCGGTGGGTTTCTTTCTCAGCGGCGGGCTGGATTCTTCCATGATCGCCGCCATGATCCGCAAGGTGTCTCCGGAGATGCAAAGGCATTCATTCTCGGTCACCTTCTCGGATGAACGGATTTGCGAAGCGAAGTATCAGCGGCTGATGTCGCAATATGTGGGATCGGTGCATCATGAGATCCCCTTCGCGGAGTCGGATATTGCCTCGCGATTGAGCGATGTTGTCTATCACGCTGAATGCCCGCTTAAGGAAACGTATGACACCGCTTCTCTTGCGTTGTCCCGCTGGACCAAAGAAAACGGCATCACCGTGGTGCTGAACGGCGAAGGCTCGGATGAACTGTTTGCCGGGTATGTTGGTTATCGTTTTGACAAGCAACGCGCCTCGTCAGTCGCCAAGCACGATCTGGAAACCGTGATGGGAAATGAAATCCGGGAAAAACTCTGGGGAGATCCTGACCTCCGTTATGAAAAAGATGAATACGCGTTTACGGAAGTGAAGGAAATGTTTTACTCAGAAGACCTGGCGGCCCGCTGTGATGAGTTTGCGTGCCACAACCACCCGGTGGTCGATAAAGAACGTTTACAGGGAAGACATCCTGTGCACAAGCGTTCTTATCTCGACTTTAAGTTACGACTCGCCGGTCACTTGATTGCTGACCATGGCGACCGCATGGCCATGGCCAATTCGATTGAGGCCCGTTATCCGTTCCTGGACATCGACCTGGTTGAATTCTGCCGGACGATTCCCCCGGACCTTAAGCTGAACGGCTTTACCGAGAAGGCCATCTTGAAAAAAGTGGCTGCCGGACTCATCCCCAGGGAAATTATTGAGCGCGAGAAATTTGGGTTCGTGGCGCCCGGCAGCCCGGCCTTGTTGCAGAAAAAAATCGAGTGGGTTAATGACCAGCTTTCGTACGACCGGATCAAAAGACAGGGATACTTCAATCCCGGCACGGTCGAAGTCCTGCGGAAGAAATACTCGCAAAGCGGGTTCACGCTGAATCCCGCGCTGGAAGATGACCTGTTAATCATCGTGCTGACTTTTGGCCTGCTACAGGACCAATTCAGCTTGCCTTCGTTGAACTAGAAACTATTTTCCCCCGTGATTACAACGAAAGAACAATTCGTTCACGACCTCGTGCGCGAAGTGGCCAGGCGAAATCCTGCCGCTCTGGCAGTGGATGCTGGCATAAACCGTATCACCTACGGTGATCTCGACTCCCGCACAGAAAAACTGGCCCATATTCTCCGCTCGCTGGGCGTGCGCCACGGCAGCATTGTCGGTTTGTTCGTGAGTGACACCATCGACGTGGTCACCGGGATACTTGCAACGCTTAAGGCAGGCGGGATCTTCTGTCCGCTCGATCCTGCGTTTCCGGAAAAAAGACTGCTCGTGATGGTTGAGAGCGTTTCTATCGATTTGTTTGTGAGCCATTCCCGCAATTTCGAAAAACTAGCCGGAATTCGGAGCAGCGCTGGTCTTCACACCAAGGTGGTTCTGTTGGACAACGGAACCCTGGGAAAGAGTTCCGGAGAAAACGGTTCTGGCGAAATCATCCGTCTGGCGAAAGCAGTGGACGATGTTGGAGCTTGGGAAGGTGGAGCTTGGGAAAACGATTCAACGGCCGATAGTTCAACGCCAGATGATTCGACGCCGGATGACGGGTGTTCGATCTACTTTACGTCGGGAAGTACAGGGAAACCGAAGGCGATCCTGGGAAGGCTGAAGGGGATCGATCATTTTGCGCGCTGGGAAGCCGAAGTACTGGAAGTAGGCGAAGGGACGCGGGTCAGCCAGTTGGCGTCGTGCTCGTTTGATGGATACCTGAAAGACGTGTTCGTGCCGCTGTGCGCTGGCGGAGTGGTGTGCGCGCCGGAGAAGCGGGATATCGTGTTGGAAGCTTCGAGGTTGATTGACTGGATCGATGTGGAGGGCGTCGAGGTATTGCACTGCGTGCCGTCGGTCCTGCGGGCGATGCTGAACGAGAAGTTGGAGTCGAGGTATTTTGCGGGACTGAGGTGGGTGGTGCTGGCCGGAGAAGCGTTGCTGCCGGCGGACGTGAAGAGATGGAAGGAAGTGTTTGGGGAGCGGATCGGGTTGGTGAACCTGTATGGTCCAACGGAAACGACGGTGACCAAGCTGCACTACTTCGTGCAACCGGGAGACGAGGAACGTCCTACGATTCCCATCGGCAAACCTATGCCGGGAGCTGAAATTCTGCTTGTGAATTCCAGGATGCAGCCGTGCCGTCCTGGAACGGTTGGCGAGATCTATCTGCGAACGCCGTACCGGGCGTTGGGATATTACGGAGAGCCGGAGTTGACGGCGGAAGTGTTTGTGCGGAACCCGTTCAGCGATGACGCCGGGGATGTGGTGTACCGCACCGGGGATTATGGACGGCTGTTGAAAGACGGGAACCTGGAGTTTCTGGGGCGTCGCGACCAGCAGGTCAAGATCCGCGGGGTGCGGGTGGAACTGGGAGAGATTGAAAACGTGTTGCGCAGCCACGCCGGAGTAAAAGACGTGGCGGTGGTGGACGTGGAGGACGGAGAAGGAACCCGGAACCTGTGCGCGTACCTGGTGGTGGAAGAAGGAACAGGGACAGAACAGCTGCGTGCACATGCGGCCGAACGGTTGCCCGCGGCCATGGTACCGGCGGTGATGGTCGAGATGAATGAGCTGCCGCGGACGCTGAACGGAAAAGTAGACCGCAAGAGCCTGCCAAAGCTGGAGGAGTTAAGGAAAGAAGAAGGTGGCGGTGGACGAGCACGGACGCAGACCGAGGAGATCGTAGCCGGGATATGGAGCGGCGTGCTGAAAGTGAAGGGCGTGGGCCGGGAAGAAAACTTTTTTCAACTGGGAGGGCATTCACTGCTGGCCACGCAGGTGATGACGCGGGTGAACAAGGCGTTGGGCAGCGACTTGCCGTTGCGGGTGTTGTTTGAAGCGCCGACGGTCAAAGCCTTGTCCGAGCGGATAGAAGAAGAGAAGCGAGCGGGAACGGGCAAGCGGGAACCGGAGATCGCCCGTGCGGACCGCGCTGGCGAGTTGCCGCTGTCCTACGGGCAACAGCGGATGTGGGTGCTGGAACAGCTGGCCGAGGGGAGTGGAGCGTTTAACTTTCCGCTGGGCATGGGATTGCGGGGTGGGTTACAGGTGCCGGCTCTGGAACAGACCATCGGGGAGATTGTCCGGCGACACGAGGTGTTGCGGACCCGGTATCCGGGACGGGATGGACAGCCTGAGCAGGTGATCGCGGAGTGGAAGAGATATGGTTTGGCAATGGTGGACCTGAGCGGTCTGGAAGAAAGTGAACGAGAAACGGAAGCCGAGCTGCTGGCGGAAGATGAAGGCGGCCGCAGGTTTGATTTGGGGCAAGGACCGCTGGTACGGATCGCATTGATCAGGAAAGAAGCCGAACGGCATGCCGTGTTGTGCACCATGCACCACATGGTTGGAGACGCCTGGTCGCTGGAAGTGTTGACACGGGAACTGGGAGAGATCTACGCAGGATACGCCGCAGGAGAACCGAGCGGGTTGGACGAACTGCGCGTGCAGTATGCCGACTATGCCAAGTGGCAACGGGAATGGCTACAGGGCGAAGAACTGGAACGGCGAGTGGGATATTGGCGAAAGCAGATGGACGGAGCGGGACGGGAACTGGCTCTGCCGCAGAGAAGACGGAGTCCGGCGGCGCCGTCGTTCCGCGGAGCGCGGCAACGCGTGGAGATCGGCGAAGAACTGGCCGAAGGACTACGCGAAGTTGGCCGTCATGAAGGGGCCACTCTGTACATGACGATGTTGAGTGGTTTTGTGGTGCTGCTGAATCAGTACACCGGGCAGGAAGACGTGGTGGTGGGAACGGTGATTGCCAACCGGGAACGGGAAGAAGTAGAA
>JANXPR010000536.1 GCA_025357215.1 Acidobacteriaceae bacterium
TCACCGGAGCCGCGGCGAACGCTTTTTCCGTTCCCTGTTTGTCGCCTACTTCCCAATGGAAGATGTGGTTGTCTTTCTGCTCGCGATCTTCGCGCAGCAGCGGCGCGCCTTTGTCCATGGCTTTCTTGGGATCGACGAGCACGGGCAGCTCTTCATAATCGACTTCCACCAGCTCGGCGGCGTCGGCGGCGATATAGCGGTCTTCCGCCACAACGAACGCCACTTCCTGCGCCTGAAACAAAACTTTGCCAGTGGCCAGAACCATCTGTTTGTCGCCAGAAAGCGTCGGCATCCAGGCCAGACCGGCCTTGGCCAGGTCTTCTCCGGTAATTACGGCCAGCACTCCGGGCAGCGCCATGGCCTTGCTGATATCAATCTTCTTGAGGCGCGCGTGCGCATACGGACTGCGCACCATGTGGCCAAACACCATGCGCGGCAGGTTCACATCGTCAACATAGTTGCCGCGGCCCTGTACAAATCTGGAATCTTCCTTGCGCTTTACGGAGTGGCCCATGCCACCGACTTCAGGGGTTGTCTTGAACATTACTTGGTCCCTCCTTGCGCCATCTTCTTCGCGGCAAATTGAACGGCCTTCACAATATTCTGATATCCCGTGCAGCGGCAGAGGTTGCCGGAGATGCCCCAGCGAATGTCTTCTTCCGTGGGATTCGGGTTCTTTTGCAGCAGCGCGTATGACGACATAAGCATGCCTGGTGTGCAGAATCCGCATTGCAGTCCGTGCTCTTCTTTAAAACCTTCCTGCAACGGATGCCACTGGCCGTTCTGTATGAGGCCTTCCACGGTCATCAACTCGCCGCCATCGGCTTGCACGGCAAACATGGTGCATGACTTGATGGTTTTGCCGTTCAGCATTACCGTGCATGCGCCGCAGTTGCTGGTGTCACAGCCAATGTGCGTGCCGGTCTGGCCGAGCGATTCGCGAATCAAGTGGACCAGCAGCAGCCTGGGTTCAACCGAGGCTTCGCGTTCGCGCCCGTTGATTTTGACTTTGATCGTCTGTTTGGCCATCGTGGCTATTCCTCCGTTGCTTGCTTGCTGGAAATCTCGTTGCTTGCACTTGGTTGCTGGAACTTGGTTGCGTGAACTTGGTTGCTGGAACTTGGTTGCTGGAACTTGGTTGCGTGAACTTGGTTGCTGGAACTTGGTTGCGTGAATGACGTCCTGCTGATTATTTTCCGGCGCGCGCTACAGCCGTGGCGATTGCGCGCTTGGCCAGTTCTTTGGCTAACCCGACTTTGTACGCTGCCGGACCTCGCAGGTCTGCGCTGGGCTGAGCGGCTTCAGACGCCAGCTGAGCTGCTTGGGCGATGGTGGCTGCGTCCGGTTTCTTGCCGCGCAGAAAGTCTTCCGCTTTTTTCGCTTTGATGGGTGTAGGACCGGCGTTGGTCAACGCGATGCCGGCGCTGGCAACGGCTCCGCTGGCGTCCAGCGTGAGTTGGACTGCGACCGCGGCGGTGGCAAAGTCGCCGACTTTGCGCTCCAGTTTCTCGTAGGCTCCGCCGCTTTTCGCGGGCGGAATAGGAATGCGGATCTCGGTAAGAATCTCGTCCTGCTTCAGCGCCGTGGTGAACAGCGTGACAAAGAATTGTTCGATGGGAATCACGCGTTCACCCTTGCTGCCCGTAGCCACGATCTGCGCGCCCAGAGCCATCATGGTGGCCGGGTGGTCGTTGGCCGGATCGCCATGCGCCAGGTTTCCGCCCACGGTCGCCATGTTGCGGACCTGCGGATCGGCAATGACTTCGGCGGTATCCATCAACAGCGGATATTTGGACTTGACGATGTGCGACGCCTCCAACTCGGCTTCACGAGTGAGCCCGCCAATCTTCAGGAAGCCGCCCTCCTCCTTAATATAGGAGAGGCCGGCGATACGGTTGATATCGATAATGAATGCCGGACGCGCCAGCCGCAGCTTCATCATGGGGATGAGGCTTTGGCCGCCGCTAAGAATTTTGGCTTCATCGCCGTGCTGTTGCAACATTTGCACGGCTTCAGGAACGGTCTTGGGCCGGAGATACTCGAATGCCGGAGGAATCATCTTCCACCTCATCAAGCTGGAGATACCCGATAGCGTTGAAGTGCAGACGCTTATGTCGAGAGGGCTTCCCTTATATCACAACGAGTAAATGCGGGGAAAGCCTATCGCGGCACGAACGAAGCACAACTTGCAAATTAGTTCAACATCTAAGCAATTTCGGCGCGGAACTGAACCCGACGTTGAATGCAGAGCCCCAGCGGGGCTATGATACGGCTAACCCGAAACGGACTTCAGTCCTTATATATATGTCCATGGAACTCTATCGCCGCGCGGGTGAGTTGGCTGCACAAGGACAGTCTTTTGCCCTGGCCACTGTGGTGCGCGTGAAAGGGTCATCATCGGCCAAGCGCGGTTCCAAGGCGTTGATTGACGCACAAGGCAAGATCCTGATGGGCTGGGTCGGAGGCGGATGTGCGGAAAGCGCGGTCCGCAGTGAAGCCATCAAGTGTATTCATGCGGAAAAGCCGGCGCTGATCACACTTGATCTACAGGACGAAGTGCTGGGTGTGGGCATGCCCTGCGGAGGAATGATGGACGTTTACATTGAGCCGGTGGTGCCGCAGGCCGAACTCGTCATCGCGGGGCACGGACGCATCGCGGAAACACTCGCTAGTCTGGGCCACCTGATGGGCTTTGCCGTCACTGTCCACGATCCTTCGGCTGAGCGCGAAAACTTTCCCACCGCCCAGCGCATCATCAATAAAGACTTTGACGTACAGGACGTTTCGTTCGGTCCGCGCACGTTCGTGGTCATCGCGACCTTACACAAGAACGACCACCTGTGGCTGCAACGGGCTTTAGGAAGTAAACCCGGGGAAAGCCAGTCAGGCGAAGCCGCTTACGTGGCGCTGGTGGCTAGTGCGCATCGCTCGCGCCTGGTTCTGGATTATCTTCTCGCGGAAGGCGTTCCGGCGGAAAAAGTTGAAAGCGTGTGGGCGCCCGCCGGACTCGATCTAGGTGCGGCGAATCCGGAAGAAATTGCGCTCAGCATCATGGGACAGATCGTCGCACTGCGGCGCGGCGGAAAAGCCAATCCGCTTAAGCGCGCCGGCGACCACGCCGACGACGCTCAAACTTCCGGTGAAAGCAGCGCGGACAAAGTCATCCACCAGTGTGAAGACAGCGCTAAAGACTAGCGCGGCTTTAAATAAGCTGGGGCGTTACGCGTCACCACGTACCCACAAACTTGAGCTTTCTCGGCGTTTTCACCTGTCATCGGCGGCAAAGTCAGTTTCATGGTCTGCGCGTCCACCATTTCAAATTTCCATTCCTCCGCCGGTTTGCTTTTCGGCCATGTGGGAACGAGCTTCACCATGCCGGATTTCAAATCAAATTGGTAGTCGCCAATTAACCTGGTAGTCGCCGCAATTCCCATCGGCTTACCGATATAAACTTTGCGGTCGCCGTAAAACCTCCAGTGCTCGCCCACGCGGATGGCTGTCCCCGGCGGCGTATACGGCTTGCTCTCATCGCAAAGCAAAATCTTTTGCACGATCCAATCGCCGTAGAGAGGATTGTCCGCCGGGTTGAAGACCAAAATCTTGGCGGAAACCTTTCGCAGTCCATCGTTAATATCCGCCCGAACAATGGCCGTGGTTCCAGCAGGAACGCCGGCCGCGACAGTAATCTTGCCGGACGCCGCATCGACGGTGATTCCCTTCACTACCGGAGAGATCGACCAGGCAATCTTGGCGTTCAAGGGTGACATGGGACCGTCAGGGTTGGGATATTCAACGCGCGCGCTGTAAGACGTGCCCGGCCCCATTTCGATGGGGTTCGGTCCAATCTGAGCGTTGTTGATGACCCAGGAGTCGATCTTTTTCGGCGTCTGACTCAACGCAAACGCGCCGGCCAGAAACAGCATGGAGCCGATGAATACCGTTTTGACCAAGAAAACATTTCTCATTTTGCGCGCGGTGCCTCTTGTTGGAAATGGATACCGACTAGCGTTTGGAAGTTTAACCCTCGCTGGCCGGGTTTGTTGCGGACTTCTTGGCCGCATTACGCGCGGTCACCACTTGCGCCAAAATGCTTAACGCAATTTCTTCGGGAGTTTCCGCATTGATGGGCAATCCTGCTGGTGCACGTACCTGATCCAGCTTTTCCTGTTCAAGGCCTTGCTGCCGCAGACTGTTCATTACTTCCGCGGCGCGTTTTCGGTTCGCCAGCAATACAAAAACCGCTCCAATGTCTCAAATGGGTCCA
>JANXPR010000549.1 GCA_025357215.1 Acidobacteriaceae bacterium
TCTACTATCGTAGATTATCTACCTATCACCATCCCTATCGTCTAGCAAAGTGTCATAGTGTGGCATTTTCATATGAGGTATAGATTGCAGCTAGATTTCCACAACATTTGCTATTTTAACCTTGCGCAACGATTAGAACTATTTTATAAATCTATTCACAAAGTAGCTCGCTAGACATCTTCACCCCCTTTGGTAGCCGTCCTCCCTTCCGGACAGGACGCCACGCAGTTCATTCGTATTTCTCTGTCTGCTGTGCTCAGTGCATCTTCTATGCATTTGTGGAGGCGTGTGTGAAAAAGCTTGTCCTGCCAATTCTCATCAGCTTGTTGTCAGTTGTCTGCACGGCGCAGACCCAGCCCAATCTGGAAAACGGCTGGAAGCCGTACGGCTCGTATGACGGCAGTCATCTGGACACCGTCAACCTGATGAACGGCAACCTGATGTTCCACATCCCTCTGGTGGCGGATGTCCCACAGCGCGGTTCGCTGAAGGTGAGCAACGTTTTGTATGGGACGTCAAAGGACTGGCAGGTGATTTGCGGGGCGCAGATTAACAACTCAATTCCCTGTAGTTGGCAGAAGGGAGGAACGGGAGTCACTATCAACACCACTCCCAACCTGAGCGTTCACCGCACACTGAACAAGCAATACACAGGCGGCCAGGGCATCACGACGTACGCCGCTTATGGGTATACGGTTGTGAGTTCGGATGCGGCATCGCATCCGGTCGCTGGTGTGTTGGGGACGGAAGATGCGACTGGTGAGCCTACGCAGTTTGATTCCGCTGACTTATCCGGTTATCACATCGCACTCACAGGCCCGGACGCCTCGAACGCTAACATCCGCAACCAGGTCACGGTTACCGATCGATCAGGCAATCAATACATTGGAAATTTTGGCCCGATCACGGGCTGCGGACACCCGCAATTCTCCGGTCTTACCGCGCCTGGCGGCCATCCCCCAGTGTTCGACGATACGCCTTCGGGCGATCAATATTGTTCGCAGGTAGCCTTCGCTAACCTAGTCACGGACAGCAACGGGAACCAGATTTCAATTCATTCTTTCGGAAATGCGAGCCCAACCCTCGACACCATGGGGCGGACTCCTCCGTTGAATCAGACGGCGATCTCAACGACGGATTTCAGTGGGTGCGTCAGCTCCCACTCGCCCACTTCGGCGCTTTTGTATCCGTACGTGGATCCCAACGGTGTTACGCAGATCATCAAGCTATGCTCAGCCGAAATTACGATTCAAACGAACTTCCAGCAGCCCCACCCGTATAGCCCCGCGACGAATGTTGGGGAAGCTAGTACCACCGCTTCAGGCAAGCACTATTTTTTTGTCGTGTCGGCGGCGCTGGCTGACGGCACGCACTGGACGTTTGACTACGACAGTTATGGTGAACTGACTCTGATGGTCCTGCCTACAGGCGGCAGCATCAGCTACACGTGGACGACGGTCAATTTCAATTCCTGCGACAACAGTGTCATCACACAGAAGAGCCGCGCTGTATCCACGCGCATGGTTTATGACGGCCAGGGCCATTCCAGCACCTGGACGTACAACTGGGGCGCGCCGACAGGTGGCGTCTTGCAGAACTTCGTGACTGATCCCCTGGGCAATGATGCGGTGCACAAGTTCACCGAAATTAGCGCCCAGCTGACCAACCTCCCGATCAAGTGCCGTTTCTACGAGACATCCACAACGGTTTACCAGGGCCCGCAGAGCGCCAACAACCCGATCCAGCGCGTGGACACCGCATATACCGTGAGCAATGTTGCTATTGACGATGGCGACACCGGCGCACCTGTACCCGGCTTGGGCAACGTGTTTGCGACCGACGTCACGACTTCCCTTTATTCGAACGGAACGGTTTCCAAGGTCAAGAAAGTCCACAAGGATCCCGATCAGGGGCGGGGTCCAGGAACGCCCATCTTCGGCAACGTGATCAGAGAACTGGAGTATGACTGGGGACAAGGCGGGCCGGGCGCGCTGCTGCGCGAGACTGACACCACGTATCAGTGGCAAGTCAATTCGGCGTATCGCACGGCCGGACTGCTTGATCTGCCGGCTTCAGTTGCGGTGATCGACCCCAATGGACCTGGTCCGCAGAAGACCAACTGTCCGGGGTGGGACGCAAACGGAAATGCCACAACCAAGACCTGCGCGGCGGAAACAGATTATATTTATGACGAACCGGCGTACCTGACCGGAGCAGGCGTAAGCACGCAGCACTTTGCTTCGCCGAACGGTATTCGCGGCAACCTGACGACCACCAGCCACTGGCTCAACAACCCGAATAGTTCTGTTTCCAGCCACACCAACTGGTATGACACGGGCGAGGTCTATCAGAAGATCGATCCGCTGGGGCACACTACAACGCTTACCTACGATCCAATTTATGTTGGCGCGTATGTCACGCAGACTTGCTCGCCGGCCACATCCAACGGCGCGGTGACGCACTGCGTAAGCGGCACGTACGACTTTGCCACCGGCGTGCTGAAGACTTTTACCGACCAGAACGGGCAGACCAGCAACTACGCGTATGACCAGGTGTTTCGCATCACGTCGGCGCAGGCGCCGGCTGATCCGGCGAACGGCAGCGTGCGGGCCACCACCACGCTCAGTTATTCCACGGGAGCGTTGCCGTGGTCGGTAACGCGGACGCGGTCGGTCACCAACGCGCTGAGTGATTCCGCCACTACATTGCTGGACGGACTGGGCCGCGTGTACCAAACGCAGCATCCCACGCCTTCCGGTACGGCCAAGGTGGATACGGTGTATGACGCGGCGGGCCACGTGACATCGGTGAGCAATCCGTACTTCAGCACCAGCGATCCCACGTATGGCATCACGCAAACGGTTTATGACGGGGCGGACCGTGCGGTGCTGGTGCAGAAAGCGGACGGAAGTTTTTCCACCGTGACCTACCAGGACAACTGCACGTTGGCCGAAGACGAAGCCGGCAAGGCGCGGCGGACATGTTCGGACGGACTGGGGCGGTTGTATGAGGTGGAAGAGCCGGGCGATGCGTCGGCTCCGGCAGTTACCGATACCAGTACGGTGCCCACGCAGGCCACGGCCATGGTGAGCCTGGGCGGAAGCGAGCAGATGTTGCTCATTCCGCCGCCGAAGTGTCCGCCACGGCAGATCTGCGACCAGACGCCGGACACGGTGTATGACGCGGGCGGTGTTTCGGTAACGGTGAACGGCCACACCACGTTCGCGGCGTACGGCCAGGGCGACACGGCCAGCGCGGTGGCACTGCGTCTGGCCGGGAACATCACCAATGACGGCGCGGCGGTGGTGAACGCCACGGCCAGCGGAACGCAGATCACGCTGACGGCGCGGTCCGGGGGCGAAGCCGGAGACTACACGGTGAGTTTTTCCACCGCGTATGACACGGGGGACTTCAGCAAAGCGTCGTTCACCGGGCTGGTTTCCAGTTTCCGGCTGGTGGGCGGAGCGGACCTGAATCAGTTCGCGCACGTGTATCTCACGCAGTACCAGTATGACGGACTGGGCAACCTGCTGTGCGTGGAGCAGCACGGCAACGTGGCTCCGGGGACGCTGGGAGCAACGGGATGCAGCGCGGCGCCAAGTTCGGATGCGGGCAGTCCATGGCGGGTGCGGCGGTTTAGTTACGATTCGCTGTCGCGGTTGCTCACGGCGAAGAATCCAGAGTCGGGGACCATCAGCTATTCGTACGATACGGACGGCGAGTTGTTGCAGAAGACTTCGCCTGCGCCGAACCAGACAGGCGCGGCCACGCAGAGTGTCAGTTACTGTTACGACGAACTGCATCGCGTTACGGGCAAGGCGTACGGAGCGCTGGCGTGTCCGTTAGCCGCGCCGGTGGTGAGTTACGTTTATGATTCCGGCGCGAACGCCAAGGGCAAGTTGACTTCTCTCGCCGACCAGGCGGGGACGGCCAGTTACGGGTACGACATTCTTGGCCGCATGACGGGCGAGACGCGGATGATCGCCGGAATCAGCAAGTCGCTCAGCTACACGTACAACCTTGACGGGTCGATGAAGTCGCTGACGTATCCCAGCGGCGCAACGGTTACGTACACGCCGGATTCCGCGGGACGGATTCTCTCCGCCGTCGATTCAGGCAACAGCATCAACTACGTCACCGGTGCCACCTTCGGTCCGGACGGCGCGATGACCGGCTTTGTCAGCGGCAACAGCAGCACGTTCGCCGGAATCACCAACACCTATACCTACAACAAACGTTTGCAGCCGGTGAACATGTCGGCGTCGGCGCCGAGCCAGACGGTTTACTCCATCGGCTATGACTTCCATTACGGAGCCGGCAACAACGGCAACGTGTACGGCATCACCAATTACAAAGACAACACGCGCAACCAGAGCTTCGGGTATGACCAGCTGAACCGGCTTACGTCCGCGCAGAACGCCGGGACGGATTGCACGCAGAACATCCTCGGCGGACAGAAGAAATTCTGGGCCAATACCTACACGATTGACGCCTGGGGCAACCTAACCAACAAGACCAAGCCCCAAGCAGCGTGTTCAGGGGAACTGCTCAACGTCCCCAGTCTGCCCAACAACCAACTTACCGGCTACGGCTACGACGCTGCGGGCAACATGACCAACGATCCCACCGACGGCGACACTCTGGTCTACGATCAGGAAAACCGCATCGCGACGGCCACTCACGGCGGCGTTGCGACCAACTACACTTACGACTCTGACGGTAACCGCGTCAAGAAAGTAAGCGGCAGCGCCGGGACGCTGTACTGGTACATGACGCCGGGCATCGTGGGCGAGAGCGATCTCACCGGGGTGATGAAGTCCGAGTACGTGTTCTTTGGCGGCGAGCGCGTGGCGCGCCGCGACCTGGTCACGCCCGCGGGCGTGTTCTATTACTTCTCTGACCACTTGAAGACCGCTTCGGTCATCACCGACGCCGCCGGTAACATCAAGGCGGAGTCGGACTATTACCCCTGGGGCGGCGAACTCCAGTTCGTCAACAACGATTCCAACCACTACAAGTTCACCGGCAAAGAACGTGATTCAGAATCCGGACTGGACTATTTTGAGGCCCGCTACTATGGCTCAGCTCTTGGCCGTTTCATTACAACCGATCCTCTCGGTGGCCATCCAGAAGA
>JANXPR010000559.1 GCA_025357215.1 Acidobacteriaceae bacterium
CCTTCGCCTTCGCTTTCTGCCATCACGTCACCGCCGTGGCGGCGCGCAATGGAGCGGACAATGAACAACCCAAGGCCCGTGCCTTTTACGTGATCCGTTCCGCGGGCATAAGCGCGGTAGAAGCGTTTGAAGATACGCTTCAATTCGGCTTTAGGGATGCCGGCGCCGTTGTCGCGTACCTGCAATAAGACTTTGTCGGCGTCTGGAGTGAGAAGTTGCACTTCAATTTTGCGGTCCGGCCCGGTGTATTTGACGGCATTTTCAATCAGGTTGGCGACCGCAGTGCGCAGTTCTTCGGGATTTCCCAGCAGCGTGATCTGACCCGGAGGTTCGGTGGCAAAACGCAAAACTTCCGGCGCGAAGTTGTGGCGAAGCCGCGAGAGTTCCAGGCTTTCCCGCACGATGCTGGAAAAGTTTACGTCCTGCCAGTTTTTGCGCTTCTTGCTTTGCCGTACTTCGCTGGCGTGCAGAACTTGTTCCACTGTTCCCAGAAGCCGGTCAGTATCTTCGAGCATCAGGCGGTAGAAGTCGCGACGTTGATCGTCGCTGATGGGACGGCGCTCCAGCGTTTGCAGATACAGACGCAGGGAAGTGATGGGAGTTTTGAGTTCGTGAGTTACTGCGTTGAGAAAACTGTCTTGTTGTTCATTGCGGCGGATTTCCCGCACAAGGAAGATAGTGTTCAGGACCATGCCGGCGATGATCACGCCGAAAAAGATGATGCCCAGCACCAGCGGGACTACCGAACGCCAGTTGAGCATGATCCAGGAAACGTTGAGGTAGATGGCCAGCCCAACCAGGCAAGAGCCAAGCGTGATAAAGAAGCCTACAGCTTTGGTCCGGCTGGTGATCCTCATGAAAGGAATTGTAGTGGAGGAAGACACGGAATAAGAAGAGGAGGCAAGAGCTGGAGCGGATCGTTGTTGCCGTGGTCTTCGTTGCTGGCTTTTGGCACTTGGCTCTGGTATTTGGCCAGAAACTTTCAGTCATGGAAAGTTGAGCCAAGCACCAATTGCCAAGTACCAACTGCCGATTTGTTCTAGTCGTCGCCGCCGGCGGAAGCTCCCATGGGTTCGGCAATGATGGTCGCGGACCGCTTGGTGGCTTCTTTCTCTTCCATCTCGTGGAGAGAAATGGCCTTCACGTCCCAGACCAGGCCAAGCATCTGGAGGAAGCGGATGCCGTACCAGTTCATATCGATTTCATACCAGGCAAGGCCGTGGCGCGCGGACTGCGGATGCGCGTGGTGATTGTTGTGCCAGCCTTCGCCGTAGGTCAGGATCGCAACCCAGAAACTGTTCTTGGAAGTGTCTTTGGTCAGGAAACGCTGACGGCCCCACATGTGCGTAGCGGAGTTCACCAGCCACGTGGC
>JANXPR010000005.1 GCA_025357215.1 Acidobacteriaceae bacterium
ACAGCTGAGACTCTCATCATTCGCGCCCTGGGTACCTGCGCCTATCTTCTACTCCACGTGGTGCTGTGCATCGGTCCGCTGGCCCGGTTAGATCGGCGTTTCATCCCGCTGTTATTTAACCGGCGCCATCTTGGCGTGACCACTTTCCTGCTCGGACTCGGTCACGGAGTATTCGCCCTGGTGCAGTTCCACTCTTTTGGCGACCGCAACCCACTCGTAAGCCTGTTTACCGCGAACCAGCGGTTCGGCAGCGTGGCTCAATTTCCGTTTCAATCCCTGGGGTTTTTGGCCCTGGCTATCCTTTATATAATGGCGGCCACCAGCCATGATTTCTGGCTGCACAATCTGACAGCGCCCGCATGGAAACGTATGCACATGCTCGTTTATGCGGCGTACGCGTTGCTCGTGGCCCACGTAGCGCTGGGTGCGCTGCAAAGCGAGCGTAGACCCGGCTTGGCCGTGTTGACTGCGGCAGGATTCATCGTAGTGATCGGGCTGCACCTTGCTGCCGCCCGAAAAGAAAATGCGATTGACGGCGCGACCTCTCGTACTGAAGATTCCTGGGTTTTTGCCTGCCGCGCGGAAGAGATTCCGGAGAACCGGGCCCGCATTGTGCCTATCGCCGGAGAGCGCGTTGCCGTTTTTCGGTATGACGGAATGATTTCAGCGGTCTCCAATGTCTGCCAGCATCAAAACGGCCCGCTGGGCGAAGGCAAGATCATTGACGGATGTATCACTTGCCCGTGGCACGGCTACCAGTATCGTCCTCACGACGGACGCGCTCCAGCGCCCTTCACGGAAAAGATTTCCACATTTAACGTGCAAGTAAAGAATGGCGAAGTCTGGATATCGCGCCAACCGAATGCACCCGGGACTGAAACCGCACCGGCGTTGATAGCAGAACTGAAAGGAGTCCAGGTATGAGCGACGATTTCTTTGTCGGCTATCTTCCCACGCCGCCGACGCTGGTCCGCAGGTTGTCCTGGATTGTGGGCAGCATGATTGCGCTGGCCGTCGCCATTGCACTGACGGGTGCGTTTTTGCAGAAGGGATATGCCAAATCCGTCTTTGAATATGGTCAATACCGGACGTTGGAAGGCACTATTCTTGAACAACCGTATCCCATGCTCATGGTGCACCGGCCGGGACAGGACCATACCGCGTTCTCTGCCTACCTGCTAGTCGACCAGTTCAAGCACGGCGCAGATGAACATGTGCAAGGTCTTGCCGGGAAATTTGTTCGCTTACAAGGCCAGCTCATTTATCGCGACGATCACACCATGCTGGAACTAAAGCCAGGTCCCTTGGAAATGATTGCCCCGCCCGCAGGCCAACACGCGCCGCTCATGAGGCCAATGGGGCCGATGACCGTTACCGGAGAGATTGTTGACAGCAAATGTTATCTCGGCGTGATGAACCCGGGAAGTGGCAAGGTCCATCGGGATTGTGCCGCGCGCTGCATCAGTGGAGGCGTGCCCGCGGCGTTCGTGGCCACTGACCGGGAACACTCGGGGTCTTTCTTCCTGCTGAAATCCGCATATGGCGGGCAGATCCCTCGAGAGTTGCTGGCCCATGCAGGCGAACCGCTCACGATCCAGGGAGAAGCGCTGGGAATTGGCGACCAGTTGTTCCTGTTTTCGCGTACTTTCCGCGGGACTGAAACTTCTTCGATGCAGGCAAGGTGATCACCTGACGTCTCGAGTCGAGGGAAACGCGGCAACTAATACTGGTTAGCGCGGCGTGCCGGCAGAATCGCTTTCCGCACGTTGCAGGTCGAGCGCAACTCGCTCGCCATTGATGAGAACGATGCTGCGGTTGATCACCTCCTGGCCGGTGCAGTCGTACTTTTCGTAGCAAAGCAGCGCGGTTAGGGGCACCACGAATTCAACCGACAAACTGGCAGGCTGTACGGATTGATGCACCGTGGTGCTGAAATCCACGCCGTCAAATCGCGCGCCATCATGGAAGTATTTTGAAACCGGCCGCAGAAAATGCGCGATGTGCGTATCGAAAGCCAGGGCCGCCATCCGGTACTGTGACGATCCCGCGGGCTGCTCCAGGTCCGTGCTCATGCTGAGCTGCAGATATGCTCCGTTGTGAAACGCAATGAAAGCCGGAGGAGCGTAGTCCACTAAATGCGCGGGGCCTTTCAAGTCATTCACCAGCTTATGCAGCGTGGCGTCATGCGCGGTCTGTAGTTTTTCCAGTTCCACGGGAGAAACGTCCCGCGGGTTGTTTTTTTCATCGCGCATTTTCGCCAGCAGATCAGACTGCGGAATCAGATGCGGACTGACCAGGGTTCCCGGCTCAGCGGGCGTGCCGGACGAATCGCCCGGCGCGGACGGCGGCACGTTATTTCGTATCGCCAATGATGCAAGACTGGTAGGAGGCGTATCACGATGGTGGCGGGCCAGATAACGGTCGCGAACATCTTCCGGAGCGTCATCCCCGTTGAGCCAAATGGTAAACGGCTCTCCGTTCACGTAAGCTTCGCTTTCCAGCAAGGCTGCTTCCTGGGTTTCAGCGTCTTTAGCTTGGGCCAGTCGTTCACCCACCGCGCGTGGGATGAACAGCATCAGGTTCTCCGGGCCTTCCGTGCCCACTTTCATCACTTTCGATCGCACGTGATGCGAGATTTCAAAAGCAAAAGACTCAAACGGTAAGCTGCGGTTTGATTTGCCGGTCTCAGCTCTTAGCAATGGTAGGACTACATCTTGAAAAGTCCGGCGAGCGCGCTGGTTTTTGTTCACTACGTCAGCCGAGTACGAAATGTAATAGTTGCCGGTGATGGCGAGGGCCACCCCACCATTCACCCGTTCAAAACGCAAGGAACCTTGTGGCATCTGTTTCTGTCGGACTTCGTCAATATCCAGGGCCTGACTGAAATAAAACGGGAAAGGAAAATGCACGGCGGCGGCGTCCGCGGCGATCTGTTGCAGCTGGTCAATGTATTTCTGTTGCAGGGTCCGGCATTCAGGATCGGAAACTTTACCCAGCGGCAGTACCTGCGCCATTCCGGAAAGAGAAAAAAACAGAACAACCAGAACAGCACGGAACACCGACTTACTTGCCATATTTCACTCCGGGGGCCTGATAAGGTGGATCAGCAACCGTGCGCATGTATGCGACCACGGCTTTGATCTCCGCCGGCTTCAAGGTGGAACTGTAGGCCGGCATCTGCGGCGACTTGCCCAGCGCCGCGCCACCATGGGCGATCAGGCTGGTCAGGTCGGCGTCTGATACTCGATTTAGTGTAGCTCCATCGGTAAACAAATGGGGAGCGGGCGAGAGATTATCAAAGTTCGATACGCGCTCTGGCGTGGACTCATTGTCATGACAACGGATGCAATACTTGGCATTCACGGCCTGGCCCAGCGTCTGCTCGTAGCCGAGCGCGGTTTCGTGCAGAGTAAGCGAATCTGAGCTGCCGCCGGACTTAGGTGTTTCTGCGACGATTTGATAGTCACCGGCGTTGAAGCCTAATTGCACGGCTGCGGTCACTTGTCCGCTGGCGTCGGTGAGTGCTTGCGCGGGGTTGAACTGCACGCCTTCCCCGTGGAACGCGACGAGCGCGCCGACCACTGGATTGCCGTCCGCACCGTTCACTTGTACGACTACGGGCTGCGCTAAACCTGATCCCACCTGCGCGACTTGCTTGCTTCCGCCCACTTCAGTGATCTTGGCGCCGTACTTTGCAGGTTGCAGAGCCGGGGTAGCGGATTGTTTGCAGCCAGCGATCAGGACAGCCATGGCGATTATCGTAATCTGCAGGCGCTTCATTTGCCACCTCCCTGCGCGGCTTTCAATGTCATGAGGAAGGCCGTGAGGTCGCGGGCCTCGTCATCTTTGAGTCCGAAGTTGGGCATCAGGGTCCGGGGTCGCAGGGTGGCGGGATCTTTCAACCATTTGTATGTCCAAACTGGAGTCAATCGTCGGCCGACGCTGGTGAGCGCCGGACCAACGTAGCCTTTGTCGTTTTTGTAGTCCGCGATGTGGCAAGACTGGCAACCGTACTTGGAGTAGAAAAGCTGCTTGCCGCGGCTCGCAGCGTCAGCATTGAGCTTGCTCTGATCAAGCGTTGCCGAATCGAATCCTGGAGCCTGGTAAGCGCCAAGGATGTAGTCGGAGAGGATTTTTGTCTCCGCCGGAGTGAGGTTGAACTTGGGCATGCGGCGGATCAACGCCGGCCGCAGCGTGTTCGGATTCTTCAGGAATTCTTCCAGCCATGCGCGCTGCACAGACGAGCCTTCTCGCGTCAGCTCCGGCGCCATGTCTCCGCCGTTGCCGTTGATCATGTGGCAACTCAGGCACTTCAAGTCTTCCATGAGGCGGCCAGCGTCGCCACCTGCGTGGTAATCCGTGGTGCGCGCGGCGGAAATGATCATTTCCTGCGGCATGCCGGCAGCACGGTCGCTCTGCGCCAGCAGCGCCGTGGTGAGCGAATCCATCTGTTGGTCAGTCAAAGTAAACTTGGGCATTTTGAGCCCAGGACCGAACGAACGCGGATCGCGAATCTTGCCGGCAAGATAATCCGGCAAAGTGTGCTTCATGCCGGGAGCAAACACCACCTGCGCCAGTGCACGGCTGCCAACGCGCGCCAGTGACGGTGCAAAGTTCTGCGGAGCTTTCACGCCGTTGATTTGGTGGCAGGCGGCGCACCCATCTTCCGTGACTAGCTTCTTGCCGCGCGCGATGCTTTCGCCGCTGGCGGCCGGTAGCGGAGCCTTGGGCAGGAAGTCATCGTCTTTCTTTGCCAACAGGAAGCCTTGCAGCAAGGCAAGTTGTTTGCCGTCAAACCGGTAATGCGGCATCCGTGTCACTGGATCGTATTCCGGCGGATTGCTCAGCCAGCGCTGCAGCCATGCTGGATTTACTTTTGTCCCAACGCGGGTGAGCTCGGGACCAACAGTGCCTCCCACAAGATTTCCCGCGGCATTCTGGACTGCATGGCACGACGAGCAGAACGAAGCGCCGTATAGTGTTGCGGCTTCTGTTGCTTTTTTATCAACGCCCGATGCATCGGCCTTGGCCGCCGGCAGCGAAGTCTCGTCAGCGGATGTCGTGGACGGATTGCTTTGCGAAATCAAGAAAGCTGAAATATCGGCGGCGTCCTGGTCGCTCAGGCTAAAGTTCGGCATGGTGGCCTGAGCAGCGTAGGCTTGCGGATTTTTGATCCAGGCGTAAATCCATTCGCGGGTGGTCTTCTCTGCAATACGTGTCAGCAGCGGCGGATCGTCTGTCGGCTTCAGGATATTGCCGTCCGGCTGGGTCACGTTGTGGCAATGCACGCAGCCCATGTTGGCCAGCAACTGGCGGCCTTCATTCAAACGCGGCGTTCCTTCCATCTCGCCCAAGTGGCATTGCCCGCATCCGGATTCCAGATACCGTGCGGGCAGCAGCGGCTGTTCCCATGACTCGCTGGCGTAGTGGGCTCCTTCCACAGAGGTCGCGACGCCTTGTCCGCGATGGCAGACGGTGCAGCCAAACTCGTCAAGGTTATGCGGGATCGGCGGATGCTTGCGGTAGGGCTGCGAATAGGAGCCTTCCAGCGCGCCCGTCATATTCACGTGGCAGGTTTCGCAGCGATCGACAACGCCCAGCTTGGGAATCCACGTCTGGTGAATGCCACCCTGGAAGCTGCGCACCAGCGTGCCGTTTTGCCGCTGTGACGCCATTTTAAGAAACGTGTTCTGATGATGGCGCCAGTCACTGAAGTAGTTCTTGCTGGGCGCAATAGCCAGCGAGATCAGCAGAACAAAACTGACCACGCCAAAAATCATCAGTTCACGCAATAGCGGACGGCTGCGCAATGGGACCGGATTCTTTTCATCGCTCACGGGAGCTTCTCCATCTTGTACAGGGCTTGGCTGAAACTATTCGCTAAGTTCATCAAGGTTGCTTCGCAAACGTGCTGGCTCAGAGTTGCCATGGCCACACCCATGACCATCCGGGACCGCGGAAGAACGTGCCCACTGCGGTGAGCACCGCCAACTCCACCAGGAACCAGGTCATGATCCAGAACGACACCGGCCGTTCATACAACCAGCGCTGCAAAGGCTTGGGCGAATCCGCGGAATATCGTGACGATATCAACAGCACTCCGCCCACCAGTAACGTGGGAATCACGGGGACGATGATGTCCAAGAGGCGGTCCGCCATGGGGACTTGCTCGCCGCCATGACCAAACTGCTTGAGATCGAACATCAGGAAGATGGCCACGGCAAAACCGATCACGGAGCCGATGATGCGTCCGCGCTTGCTGCGGTCCGCCCAGATGCTCTGGCCTTCAATGTTGATGTTGAAATAAGGAATGACGATCAGCGCGCCAACCACAATTCCCGGAATCAAGACGCCGGCAACAAACGGCGGAAAGTAATGCAGCAACTCTTGCAGTCCCAGAAAATACCATGGCGCCTTGGCCGGGTTGGGCGTGTGCATGGGATCGGCCAGCCCTTCCAGCGGCGCGTTAAACACCAGCGAGACCCAAACCAAAATCAGGAACGCGGCTTCCAAGGCGATCACGAATTTCCCCAGCGCCGTGGGGTACGTCATTACGCGCTCGTCGTCCTGTACTTTTACCGCAGGCGAAGTGCGCCGCATGATAAAGGCCACGCGCCGCATGTTCTTGCGAACGTCGGATTGCACCTCGGCTTGAAACTTCGGCGTCTCGTTCATGACTTCTTCTCCGGAACGTACAGGCCGCCATCCTTGCGGATGCGCCAGAAGTGCACGCCGATAAGCAGAATCGCGGCCAGCGGCAGGATCACGCAGTGCAGCACATAAAAGCGCAACAGCGCGTTGGCGTTCACTTCATTGCCGCCCAGCATCAGGAAGCGGATTTGTTTACCCATCACCGGCACGGCCTTGGCGATGTTCGAACCCACGGTCACAGCCCAGTACGCCAGCTGGTCCCAGGGAAGCAGGTATCCGGTGTAGCTAAGCAGCAACGTGGCCAGCAGCAGAAAAATTCCAATCACCCAGTTGAATTGCCGCGGCGGACGATACGCTCCGCGGTAGAAGACTTTGAACATGTGGGCGAAAACCAGAAACACCATGGCGTGAGCGGACCAGCGATGCAGATTGCGCAGAAACACGCCGGACGCCACGGCGAAACGCAGGTCTTTCATATCCGCGTACGCCTGCGGCACCGAAGGGTGGTAGTAGAACATGAGCAGAATGCCGGTAGCGGTCAGGATGAGGAAGCTGCTCAGCGTGAGTGCGCCCAGATACCACGTGGGACTGAACTCCAGAGCGCGCGAGCGAATTTTGACCGAGAACAGATGCAGGAACACGTTCTGCTGCACGGCCTGTGAGCGGTGCAGGTTGCTGGAACCGCTGCCGCTACGGAAGATAGTGCGCCAGACCCCAGTGCTGCGGAGCCGCTCGAATTC
>JANXPR010000578.1 GCA_025357215.1 Acidobacteriaceae bacterium
GAAGCTTCACCCAGTTCTGCAATGCGCCAACGTAGTTGCCCAGGTGCAGCTTTCCGGTAGGACGCATGCCGCTGAGCACGCGAGGACGTGGATTGGTGGTTTCCGTGGACATGGGTTCTTGGATATTAATGTGACGACAGTTTTCGGAGTTTCACCGACACTCTAAATCATTGTCATCCTGAGCGGAGCGCCACGCTAAATCTCTTTTTTACCAAACGTTGCGGCGCGTAGTCGAAGGATCTCAGGATTTGCCGCTATACCACGCGGTATATTCAGCAAATCCGATGTTACCACGCGCTCCATTTACTTCGATTCCTTGGCTCCGGCGTGTTGTGGCGCAATGGTCTTTACCTTGACCGGCTTGGCTGGGATGCCCACGGCGATGGTGAACGGTTCGATATCTTTCGTGGCCACGCCCAGCGAGCCGAGCAGTCCGTGTTCATGCACGCGCACGCCGCTCATGACGGTTGAGTGGTACGTGATGCGCGCCTTGGGACCGATCTCGGTCTTGCGGTTGGTTACGATCATGCCGTCGTTCAAATCATGGTCATGCGAATACACGTTGGCGTAGTCGGAAATGGAGGAGCCTTCGTGGATCACGATCTCGCCGCGATCGTCCAGCAGCGTGTACTTGTGGATCACGCAATTGTCTTCCACGGTGAGGTTGTAGCCGTAAGAGAATTCCACGCGGTGGAAGATCTTTACGTTTTTGCCGACATGTTTGAAGATGTGTTTCGCCAGCATGTAACGCACGCGGAAGCCCAGCCAGTGATTGATGCCGAGTGACGACTGGTCAAACATCATCCAGAACCAGATCAGCGGTTTGCGCTCAGCGTATTTGGCGGCGTCAATGTCGCCGTAATATTCCGGTTCCAGGGTGATGTTGCGCGGATCAAAGTTGTACACCATGGCTTGCTCAGCCAGCGGCGCGTTGGCCGCGGGCTCGGCATACGGACGGCCCAGGTAGATTTCGTGGAGCGCATTGCGGACGACGGTACAGCGATGCTCGATGTCGCGGTTGGCGAATTGCTCATCGAGTTTCTGGATCCAGTCCAGAAACACCTTCTCCGCTGCGGGCAGCGGTTGCAGGTTGCGGTACTCGTAACGTGGCATGGGCGCCATGTGCTCCTTTTCAAATACTTTTGAACCTTAATCATATAACGGCCCAACCGGAAATCGTGCCTTTCGGCTTTACGGGACAAAGACTTTCTTCAGGCTTTTGTCACGAAGACGAACAAGGCCGTTATTTCCCAAATTGGATTCTCCGCAGTCCAGCGTCGATTCACGATTGTTGCGCGGATTATTTGCCGGCGAAAGTCGCGGTGGCCGATTTGGTAGGATTCAGGGCGGAACAATCCTGATGACCACGTCGCAAAACTCGCCTGTCCCAGATTTTCTCTACGGCACTGCCTGGAAGGAAGACCGTACGCCTGCGCTGACTGAGATGGCGATCAAAGCGGGCTTCCGCGGCATCGACACGGCTAACCAGCGGCGGCATTACTACGAAGAAGGCGTGGGCCAAGGACTGGCAGCGGCGTATCGCGCCGGCGTGGCCACTCGCGCAGACCTTTTCCTACAAACCAAATACACATACCAGCCGGGGCAGGACGATCGCCTGCCGTATGATCCCAACGCCGGTTTCTCCACGCAGGTCGCGCAATCCATGGCAAGTTCGCTCCAACATCTCGGCACGGACTATGTGGACAGTTATGTCCTTCATGGTCCGGCTTCCGGCCGCGACTGGACGGAGATCGATGCTGAAGTCTGGGAAGCCATGAAGAGTGAACGCGACGCCGGGCGTACACGGCTCCTGGGCGTGAGCAACGTGGCCATCAGCCATCTGGAACAGATGGCCGCCAGCAAGACTGAGCTGCCGGCGTTTGTCCAGAACCGCTGTTACGCGCGCTTTGGCTGGGACCGCAAAGTCCGTGCGTTCTGTCGCGAGCACAACATCACCTATCAGGGATTCTCTCTGCTCACCGCGAACGTTGAAGTATTCCGCTATCCCGCGGTCGGCGCCCTGGCAGCGCAAATGAGCGCTACACCTGCCCAGATCATATTCAGTTTCGCCCGCGCCGTGGGCATGTTACCGCTCACCGGCACCACTAATCCCGAGCACATGCAGCAAGACCTGGCCAGCCGCCAGCTACAGCTTCCCGCGGATGCCGCGCAAACCCTTGAATCTCTTGCCGGCTAGTTGGCCAATTCGCTCCCCGCAAATGCACGCTCCCGGCAACCATCTCTAACTGATTCACTTGTAGACAGTTATAAGGCAGAACCCTGTTACCTCAGTACTCTTGAGGCAATACCAGTAGTACCGCTATATATAGGGCCTTCCGGGACAAGTTTTGCCTGCATTTTAGAAAGCAGCATTTTCAGAAAGAACGATTATGCGCAGTGTTAGGTTTTGTTTTCGAAAGTTAGTGCGTGCAGCGCTTCCCGGCGCCTTGTCGCTCGCCGTGGCCGCCCTCGGCCAGGACGCAGGCCCGAACGTCGCGCTGCCCCAAAATTCCACAATCCAAAGCCCCGCGCCGAACGAAAATTCGTCCGCGCCCCAAGGCTCGCCGGCTGTCCAAGGCAATTCTCAAAGCTACTCGCAAGGCGGCTCTATCGAGCAGGAACTGGGGATCAGCCCGGTGCCGGTGCTGACCGGGTACACGAGTTATTTCACCCGCGTGAATGCCGGCCAGGTACAGGACGCGCCGGCCCTGAGCCCGTTGCTGTTGATTCCTCTCGGCGACAACTGGCTGATTGAATCCAGAGGCGCGCTTGCGGAAACTTATTCCAAAAACGCGCAAGGCGATTTTGCCGGAAAGTTCGCTTACGGTGTGGTATACGCACAGGCCAACTACATCACCAAATATGTAACGGTAACCGGCGGACGGTTTACCACGCCGTTTGGAATTTACGGCGAGCGGCTGGCGCCTAGCTGGATTCGCGCTCTGCAGGTGACGCCAACCGCGGTGCCGATTGCCAGTCTTTCGGCTCTTGGCGGCATGTTGCGCGGCGGCGTTCCCGCAGGTAGCGACAAAGTGAATTTGAACTACGCTTTCTATTTTTCCGCCAACAATACGAATCACATTGTGGCCACGGACCGTTCCACGGGCGGGCGAATCGGTTTTTTCTTCCCGAACCAGAGAGTGGAATTTGGAGCGTCTTACCAGCAGGTGTTGCAGGCTGATCGTCCGCACTCCGTGGGTGCGCACTTCATTTGGCAACCCTACCGTGTGCCGCTGAGCGTGCGGTCTGAATACGTGCGGACGTCGGGAACCAAAGGCAGTGGCTATTGGGTGGAAGGCGTGTATCGCCTCAGTCAGATCCCCAGCTTGAAACGCGTTGAGTTCGCCGCGCGGGCCCAACAGTTCTTTGCCGCGCCCAACCTGAAGGCAGCCACCATCAAGAAACTTGGCGCTTTGGGGCTGGACGCCAACCAGGCTGACGGCGGCGTGAACTACTACTTTGCGAATGATGTGCGCGGCACGGTGAACTACGGACGCCAGTTTATCGCCGGACGAAATGCGAACCTCTGGACCGTTGGCATGACTTATCGTTTTGTGATGTCGGCGTGGCCGGGCGGAGGTGCCCTGTGAAATCTTTCCAAGTGAAGATGCGGCACGGGATCTCCGTGGTGTTGGTGCTGGCGGCGGTTTTTTTGGCGATGTCCGCGGCAGCCAGCGTGCCGGCAAATCCCGCCGCAGGAGAAAACGTCGAAGACAAAGCTCTGGAAACAAAAGCCAAGGACTCGGCACCATCGACCACAGCCAGCCATCCCGTGCCGGACGACAAGGCCATGCGGCTGGAAGGCGAGAAGCGGTTCCAGGCCAACTGCTCGCGCTGTCACGCGTCGCCGCCCACGTTTCCGCCCCGCATGATGGCCACCATCCTGCGCCACATGCGCGTGCGCGCGAACATCACGGACGAAGACCGCAAATTGATATTGCGTTACATGACCCAATAGCCATGAACATTTTCAAGCAGTACAAAATCCGGGGTTCGGTCTTGCTCGTAGCGGCGGTTTTTGCCGTTGCGTCCGTGGTCGCGTGTCTGCCGGTTTACGGGCAAGACCACGTCATCGAAATCCTGGCGGACAAAGACAGCCATTTCAAAGTTTCAGGTCAAAACAAGCCGGTCATCACGCTCAAGGCGGGTGAGCAGGTGTTGTTGCGAATTGACGCGCGTAGAAGCAAGACATGGAGCCGTGACGGCATGGTCCACGGATTTACCATGTTGCGCGCGCGCGACCGGGCGCGGGTTATTACCTGGGATTTTGAGTTGAAGCCGGGGATAAACGAATTTACGGTGGCGGCGCCCACTGAACCGGGCGAGTATGAAGTGCTTTGCACGGTGATTTGCAGCGGCGACCACGAAGGCATGCGGATGAAAGTGATCGTTTTGCCGTAACCGCCAAGGGCCTGCGCACTCCATCGGGAGAAGGCCAGTTAGCTACATTGAGAGGGAAATCGTTACATGCAGAAGGCAGTTGATTACAAGGCAATCATAACGGCATCAGTTCTTGGACTGGCCCTGGTCTCGTATGCGGCATCGTCCAGCACAGTTCCGTCCGGCAAGGACGGCGTGATCACAGTTGCCGGCGCGATATCCGACAGCCAGTGCGCCTTCAACGTTCATTCCGACAGCCGGTCGCACGAGTGGATGGAAAAGAAAGGCGTTTACGGCGCCACGGACGACAAAAGCTGCACGCAGCGGTGCGTAAAGGAAATGGGCGGCAAGTACGTGCTGGTGACCAAGAAGGACGTCTACCGGCTTGACGACCAGGTGGCGCCTGAAAGATTTGCCGGCTTGAAAGTCAAAGTCACCGGCACTCTCGATGCCAAGAAGCAGACTCTGCACGTGCTGAATATCGAAGAGGACAAAGAGAGCAAAGAGAAGTAGCTCGTCCGAATCCACTTATTTTTGTGTGACCGTAAGTTTGTGGTAGCCCACCGCCGCCGTGTCAATCTTATCCGGCAATGGAAACTGTGAGTCCAGTCCGATGTTGGGGTTCTTGGCCGTAAGGTACTTAGCCACAAAATATTGCAGAGCAATACGGGGGACTTCCACTCCGTCCAGAGTCACGGTGCGCACGTGGACTCGTCCTTGACCACCGGATCCGGCGGCGTCTGATTCCACCATAACGTTGTGCGTCCCGCTAAACATGCCCAGCAGAGGATTGGAAGAGCGCTGTCCTTCACGAATTTTGTCGAAATCAACTTTAAGTAAAGCGGTCACCACCCCGGCGTGACCTTGCAGCGTGACTTTCTCCACTCCCTTGGGCAACTCGACGTGATCTGAAGCCAGGTAGTCGTTGATTTCTTCTTCCGTCATCACCGTCGCGACCGGCTGCGGCCGGGGACGCGCGCCGTTTTCCTGGATGAAGCCGATCTTGGCGTGCATGCTTTCCGCCAGACGGCGGGTGGAACCGCCATTTACTAAACGAGCAGAAGGCGCCTGGGCGCTCATGCCGGATTGCGTTGCCGGCTCACTGACAGGCGCTGGCCCCGCAAAGAAAACTGCGCGGCGGCTGATCAGAAAAGCGATGCTGAGCAACAAAAGCAGGTTAAGGATACGGCGGCTGGTCTTCATGAGTTCGGATTCTCTTACGCGCTTCTAGCGGGAACGCGCGGTACTGGCAGCCGTTGCCTGGCCACCGGCAATGTGCGGCTGGTCCAGAGCGCCGGTTACGTCCCAGCGAGATGTATTGCTGGTCAGTTTCAGCTTGGCCTGCTTGTCCGCCAGAGACATGGTCCCGCTCAACTCATAGATGCGGGGTTCCGCTTTAAATTTGCTTGGCAGCACTTTTAAAGTTTGCTTGTCCAGTTCCAGGGACCCCTGGAAGCTCTGGAATTTCAATGGCTTGGTGGAATCGAGCAGCAGTGCTTTGGAGATTCCGTTGGTGATCAAGTAATCCAGCTTGCCGGAAGCGCTGGCCAGCATGTCTTTGGCGGCTGATCCGTCAAAGTGGAACGCGTATTTCAAGTCAGCCTTGCCGGTGACCCATGAAGTGGCCAGTACAATGTCTGAAGCTTCCGTCGGCAGGTGATCGAGCGCCACGCCGGTGACCGCGCCTGAAGCAGTGTAATGTGGTTGGGCGGCGCTCCAATCCAGTTTCCAATCGCCGTCAACGTTTCCGCCGGCCAGCTTGGCGGAAATCTTTGTTATTTGCAAAGCTTTCTCGCTGACCTCTACCTTGGCCGTGAATTTTTCCAGCGGCAGTTCGGCCACGGTGAACTGGCCAAAAGAAAGTGTTCCGTTAGCGCGGAAGGCCGGCAGCTTGCCGGACGAATCGGAAGAGAAGAATGGAAGGTTCCAGCCTTTTTCGCCGGCGCCAATGAGCTGGCCGGCATCGGACAACGTGAGCTTTTCCGCATGCAGATCAAATTGCAAAGGACACGGCGGCGCGCCCTGGCATCCCCAGGGATTGCTGATGGTGCCGGTAAAGGCCACGGGAGAGTGTTCAAACTGCGCGGAAATGTTCTTGAGGGAAAGTTCGGTGTCAGTGATTACCACGTCCGCTTCGCTGATGAGCAGACGGTCCTTGATGCCGGTGATCCACGAGGCCACGTTCTGCAAGTGGGCCGTGCCGTGAAGTCTGGATGGCGCAAAGTCGGCCCACGGGCCGCTGACGTTCAGGTCAACGATGGCGGAAGCGGTGGTGTTGGTTACGTCCGAAGGGAAGCCGCCAACCTTGCCCAGCACCAGCAGCCGTTCTAAAGGAACCATTCCCTTGGCGCCGACCCAATAGCCGTTGCCGTCCATGTTGCCCTGAATTTCCAGGGAAGTGGAGGGGCCCAGTTGGACCTGGAAAGTATCAATGGTCAGGCTGTCCGGCTGCGGCAACGGACTTTGCGGCGCGCCTTTGACCTTTCTGGCCAGCAGCGCCGGCGGAGTTTCCGGGATGCCCACATGGAAACGAATGGGACTAACTGGAAACGGCTTTTCCGCCATGGCGGATTGCAGCATGAAGGCTGACGTCATGCCGGTGCCGTGCCAGTCACGCACGCCGTCACGATAGTGGAAGCCAAAGCCGGCGCTGAAATCGCCGGTTGCGGTGAGATCGTCCGGCAGCGTGGCGCGGGCATGGCGCAGAAACAAAGTCACGAATGACATAGGCACGCGCGTGGCCGTCATGGACATGTCGTAATTGCGCGGCGTGTTGGTGGACCACCTGAAATTGAAGACCAGTCCGCCGGGTTCCAGCGGCGTTGTGCATTTCAGGTCCATCTCGCCGTGGAGCATGTCTCCCAGGCAGCGCGCCTTGAGCTGAGGCATCTGGTTGCGATTGATGTCATAGCGGCGGAAATTTGTCAGGTCCGCGGCAGCCGTTACGTGCAGATTGGCAAGTGTGCCTTTGAGCTGGGCTGAGCCGCTCAAGCCGCCGCGCCAGCCGCGATCATGCCCGGAGATCAAACTGGAGAACTGGCCGAGCTGGGCTTTGTCCCAGGAGAGATCCATGTTTACCGGCAGGTCTCCCAGTTGGCGCGAGCGGCGCATATCGCCTTCCAGCCTTACTGTGCCAGTGTCATTCAAATTCAGGTCGGTACGCACCGGGTGGCCTTCTAGACGTACGTGCCACACGTCTTCTGCTGCGAGCCAGAGAGCGAAATCGGTGTTGGTGAGGGTGTAAGGCTTTTTCTCCGGACCGATTTTCAAATTGATGCGGCCGCCCACGGCTTCAATGTAAGGAAAGCGGGCGCGTTGTTCCGCGCGGCGATTGGCCGTGGGTGCGCTGGGAACCTGCCCTACGCGAAGCAGCAGGGACTCAAGGTTCCAGTGGCCCTGGTTGTAGACCAGATTCATGCTGGGCGGAGTGCTATCGTCCGTGAGCTTGAGGTTGGCGATTTCCAGCCGGCCTTCCCAAAGGGACATCAGACGAAGATCGGCGGTGACTTTGCCGCAGAGTAAAAGAGGTTCCGCGCTGTAGGCGGGATCGTCCATCACCTGGAAGTTGTAAAGATCGAATCCCGGACGCGGCAGGGCGCGGAATTTTACCTGGCCGATTTTTACTTCACGTCCCATGGCTCCGCTCAGGGTCTGCGCCAACGAGTCTTTAAAGCGGACGCCGTTGATGTTGGGTGGCAGAAAGATTCCCAGGGCCAGCAGCAGGACCACGGCGATGATGATTTTGGTGCGCGTGGATTTTTCCATTAGTGCACCAGCCGCAGCACGCGGTTCCACCGGGTCTTACCCACAAAGTGGATCGCGGTATTCAGAAAAGCCATGATGCGCTCGCCTACGCCCTTGGGTTCAAAATCAGTCTCCGTCTGGTTCAGCGACCAGGCGATGAACAATGGGCGGCCCATGAAGTTGGCGCGCGGCGCCAGGCCCCAGTAGCGACTGTCATTGCTGTTATCCCGATTGTCACCCATGGCAAAGTAATAGCCATCCGGGACCACCAGGTCCTGGCTGTGGATATTCGGTGGCAACGTCTTGCGGCCGGTATCGGCCACGCCGAACGATTCCAAGGGGCTTACCGCGGGGAAGTTGTCGCGATAGATGTCACGGGTGCCATTGCGGATCACGTAAGGTTCGGCTTGGAGCACACCGTTCAAGTACAGTTTGCCGTCACGCAGATGGATGCGGTCTCCCGGCACTCCGACAATGCGCTTCACCAGATAAGTGCCGGGCTCCGCGGGATGAACAAAAACCGCGATCTCATTGCGACGGATATCCCGGTAAGGAAACAACGGCGCAAGAAAACTCGCTTTTCCAGTAGGCACCAGGCGGTCAACGAACACGTGGTCGCCAATGAGCAGCGTGTTCTCCATGGAGCCGGACGGAATTTCAAAATGCTGGATCACAAAGGTAATGATGAACAGTCCCACCACAAACACTGACGCAAAGCCGGCAATGGACTCCGGTAGAGTCTCCTTGGGCGGCTCGGGCGGCGCGTTTTTTACTTCTTCTTCAGTCGTGGCAGGGCTGGTCAGCAAAAAGTATGTACCTGTTTCTTGTTCTTTAAGTTCCAGTAGACCGGTTTCTAGTGGACCGCATGAAACATCCGGTTCCAGCGGGTCTCACCCACAAAGTGGGTGATGATGTGAAATAGGAAGAAAATGCGGTCTTGGAACGTGGTCTTGTTTACCTGGTCCGCCGGCGTTTGAAATGACCAGTAGACAAACAACGGCCGTCCAATGATATTTTCTCGCGGAATCAGTCCCCAGAAACGGCTATCTCGGCTACCACTGCGATTATCGCCCATTCCAAAGTAGTAGCCCTGTGGGATGACCAGCTCGCCCGCCTGGATGTGCGTGGGCATATCGTCTTCCCATTGCCGGGTAAGGGCATAAGCCGGCTCTCTGGGAAAATTGTCCTCGTACAGCTTGTCCTCGTGCACGGGATTAAGGTAGGGCTCTTTCTGGGCCACTCCGTTGATGAACAGGACGCCTTTTTCCAAGTGAAGACGGTCGCCGGGGGTGCCCATGATCCGCTTGACCAGGAACAACCCTGGTTCCGATGGGTTGGGCGTGAGGAACACAATGACCTCTCCGCGATGAATGTCGCGGTAGGGAACCAGCGGGCCGGTGTAGCTGGCTTTAGCGGTTGGGCCCAGGCGATCGACAAAAACGTGGTCCCCAATCAGCAGAGTGTTTTCCATGGAACCCGAGGGGATTTCAAAGGCTTGAAAAACGAAAGTGATGATAAACAGGCCGGATACCAGCACGGATGCAATGCTGTGAATAGACTCCGGCAAGGTCTCTTTCTGCCGCTCCGGCAGTTCAGGCGCGCCTGCCTTTTCCTTAGGATTGCCGTTGTTCTTGTCGTTTTTCTTATCGTTCTTCTTGCCGGGTTTCTTCGTTAGGCTTTTATCTTGCAATGGCGTTTTCCTGGGGCGGATTTGTCAGCTTTTCGAACGCAAGTGTCTAACTTGTTTAGCGCACAAGACGGAATATGCGGTCCCAACGGGCCAGTTGGAAGAAGTGGGCCAGCATTTGTCCCGAATGCAAGAGTTTATCATTTGAGGTGGCCCCTTCGGGCTCCGGCGGTCCGGCCACGGACAGATAGATGACCAGCGGGCGTCCCATGATGCTTTCCCGGGGTACAAAGCCCCAGTAACGGCTGTCCAGGCTGCGGTCACGATTGTCACCCATCACAAAGTATTGTCCGGCGGGGACCGTAAGCTCGCCACCGTTCACAAAGCGCGGCAGGTTGCCGCGCCAGCGGCGGTCCACGTCACGCGAGTAACGGTTCGGTTGCGGGAAATCGTCGCGGTAGGCGTCAAAACCCATCAGGTTGTGGACGGCGTAATCTTCCAACAGCGGTTTACCGTTGAGTAGAACCGTTTTGTTGGTCAGGCGAATGCGATCACCGGGAACACCCACCACGCGCTTCACGAAATACTGCGAAGGGTCAACGGGATAACGGAAAACAACGATGTCCCCATGCTTGACCGGAGTATAGGGGAGCAAACGGTCCAGGAACTCTCCGCCATGGGCGAAATGTACTTTGTCCGCCAGCAGGAAATCGCCCACCAGCAAGGTGTTTTCCATGGATTCTGATGGCACGCGAAAAGCCTGTACCACAAACGTGATAAGGAAAACGACGATGACCAGGACCGAGGTCACAAACTTCAACCCCGTGGGACCAGCTTCAGTATGGTACGGAGCCGGCGCGGCTGGCGCTGGGGCTGGGGATGGCGCCACGATTTTATGATCGGCTGCGGCTGCTGCGGGTTCGTCCTGATTCGTAGCGATATCGTTCGTAGCGATGTCTTGGCCCGCGGGGATCGCTTCCGAATCAGCCGCATTCGCGGCGGCCGATAAATCGTTGCTGGGTTTCTCGAGTGGAGATTGAACGGCTGACGCCTCTTCGGGCGACGCCTGCTGGTAGGAAGACTCTGGCCGAGGGTCGAGTGGTGTGTCCGAGGGGTGCGTCGTCATCTATCTGCACCCGGATTCCTGCCCGGAGTTGCATCCTGGCCGGTACTCGGTGTCTCATTCGCACTCTCGGTGGTCTGCCCTTTCATGTGCTCTATCGCCTGCTGGGCCGCCAGTTGTTCCGCTTTCTTTTTGGTGGCTCCGTTGGCGCGGAAGACAAACTCCGGCTTGTTCTGGCCAATATGGAAGATGCGGGCTTCCACGGTGAACATCTTGCGGTGGTCTGGCCCTTCTTCTTTCACGGTGGCGTAGACCGGTTGCAGGCGTCCGCTGGATTGCAGAAGTTCCTGCAAGGCGGATTTGTAGTCGGCCAGGCTGAATTCACTTTCGCTTTCCGTGCTGACGCGTTCCAGCTCAGGCTGAAGAATCTGTTGGATGATGAATTCGCGAGTCAGGTCCATGCCGGCGTCGAGATACAGCGCGGCGATCACGGCTTCCATGGCGTCAGAAAGCAAAGTGGATTTGGCGCGTCCGCCGCTGCGTTCCTCGCCTTTGCCCAAACGCAAGAAGCGGCCAAGGTCGAGCCGGGCCGCCACGCCTACCAGGTGTCCGGCGCTGACTAAATGCGCCTTGAGCTTGGAGAGCTGGCCTTCGTGGAAACCGGGGAAGCGTTCAAACAGAAGCTGGCTGGTTACCATGCCCAGCACGGCGTCACCCAGGAACTCGTATTGCTCGTTGTCCTGGATTTCGTTTTCCGCGCCGGCGGCCTTGGACTCTTCATGCGCATGCGAACTGTGCGTGAGCGCGCGCTCCAGCAGCTCCGGACGGCGGAATTGATGTCCGAGCGTGGTTTCCAGAGCTTTCAGGTCCGAGGTCATTTCCATGCGGTGTGATTACTGCGGTTGCGTGACTGGCGCGGGCGGTTTAGGTCCCTTGCCGGTCAAACCGAGAAGTTTTTCATGTTCCATTTCCGCCAGACGTTGCAATTCCGGATTGGAACTGGCAAGCTGCATGGCCTGCTCCACGGAACGAAGGGCCGCGGAATATTGCTTGCGATGGTCCTGGGCCAGGGCGAGATGGTACCAGATGTATGGGTCCGGCTTTACGCGATTGAGTTCGGCCGCGGCTTTCAGGTCCTTTTCCGCGCCGTTATCGTCTCCCGCCTTGAGCTTGGCAATACCCAGCGCGGAATAAGCCATGGACCGCAGTCCGGCCTTGTAAGCAGCGATCTGGTCGGGCGTGGCGCCGGCTGGAGGGATATACGCTGCGTCCATGGTTTGCAGCGCGCGGGTCGCGTTCTTCTTGATCTCGTCCACTTGACGGCCACGATCACGGTCCGTGGCGTTGAGATTGTCCGCCATCACGTATGCGGTCAGGACCAGGGCCACTGGATTATCAGGATCGAAGCTGAGGGCTTTTGCGCCCATCATCAGGATGCGTCCAGTGTTTTCTTCCTGCTGGTAGGCGCGCATGGCGCCAACATATAAAGAAGCCTGTAACTCACTGGTCGGGTATTTTGCGGAAAAATCATCAGCGGCTTTTTCCAGTGCGGCGCCTCCTCGGGAGGCAAAGGCGGCGTTGTAGTCATCAGCTTCCTGCTGGGAATGGGCATGCAGCTGGCGCGGAACCGGCGTTTGGCCCAGCGCGGCGCCCGTGGTCATGACGGCTAACGTGGCGACGATCAGGAAAGCTTTCTTCATGCGAATGATCTCTTGGCCCCAACGAACTAGGCTTTTCCCGGCGGGGGTGCGGTGCTGTTGCTATATACAAAATACTGCATTTACCCGGCTTACCGCGATCTATTTGGGGGTACCAACTGGTTTCACCAGTAGCGTCAACCGGCTGCGCTCTCCCTGGGCCAGCTTCATCAGGTCGTCATTCGGAGCAAGGACGCGTACGGCGATCTCCACCGAGTTGAGTGCTTCAGCATATTTCTGCTGGTGGTCCTGGGCCAGAGCGAGGTGGTACATCACAAAGCCGTCCGGCGTACTTTTGTTGAGTTCGTAGGTGGCTTTCAGTTCTTTTTCCGCTCCGGCATCGTCACCCGTCTTGAGAGCCGTCATGCCCAGAGCCATGTGGGCCTTTGTCCTGAGATAAGTCTTGTAGACCGCCACCTGGCTGGCGCTGGCGCCGCCGGGTGCGGCAAAGCCGGTGTCAACATTCTGCAAAGCGCTGTTGGCGTTCTTCCGGATTGCGGCTACCTTTTCTAGATCTTTATCGGAAACGCTCAGGGAATCCGCCATCAAAAACGCACTCAGGGCAAGCGCCACGGGATCGTTGGGTGCATACGCCAGGGCCTTATCGCAGATGGCCAGCATCTTGTCCGGAACATTTTCAGTCTGGTAGTCGAGCATGGACTGGAACACCAGCCGCACGCGTTCGCCCTGGGCCAGCTTGGCGATGTCTTCTTCCGGCTTCAGGGCGCGTAGGGCGTCCTGGACGGCATCCAGCGCTTCAAGGTTCCTGTGCTGGTGGTCCAGGGCCAATGACAAGTGATAGAGCACGAAGCCATCCGGCGCGGCCTTGTTCAGATCAGCGGAAGCACGCAGTTCTTTCTCGGCGGCGGCGTTGTCTCCGGCTTTTAATTCGGTGATTCCCAGGGCCGAATGCGCCATGGAACGCAACGAATTCTTGTAGGCGGCAAACTGCTCCGGGGTGGCGGCGGCCGGAGCGGGCAGGCCAGTGTCCACGGTCTGCAAGGCGCGAGTCGCGTTCTTTATTGCCGTGTCAATCTTTTTCTGGCGATCTTTGTCGTCATCCTTGATGACGTCGGAGAGGATGGTCGCGGACATAACCAGGGCCAGCGGATTGTCAGGATCAATGCTCAACACCTTTTCCGCCATGGCCAGGATTTTGTCCGACCGGTTCTCGGTTTGAAATTCGTGCATGGACTTGGAGTAGAGGAACCCGCGCAGTTCGCTGGTTGGGTATTTGGCGGCAAAGTCGGTGGCCGCTTTTTCCATGGCGTCACCGCCGGAGACGGCGTAAGCGGTGTTGTAGTCAGCGAGCTCGGCTTTGGTTTTGGCCTGCGGACGGCGCTGCTCGGCGGGCGTGGGCGATGCTGACGCCTTTTGTGCATGAGAAATGGCGCACGCCGGGACTACAAACAACAGCAGGCCAAGAAAGATGGCGACAGGCAAACGCGTCAGATAAAACTTCATAGGTGTTAGGTTTCCTCGGCTTCCTCTCCGTACGCAATTAGCGTGGCGACTTATGTTCGTACGGTGAGGTCAGGCCCCTTTCGGCCGCGGCTTTGGTGTCCGCCGCGGGGTCGCCCGCGGCCAGCGCAGCCTTATAGTGCAGTTCCGCCTGATCGCGCTTTCCCTGGATGTCATAAATCCTGCCCAGGAAGATGTGGCTCCAGGCCAGCGTACGTGGATCGTGCGAAGATTCCACGGTCTGCTCAAAGGCCAAGCGGGCATCTTCCATGTTGCCGGCCCGGGTGGCCACGCGCGCCAGAATAAAGGTGGCGCGAGAGGGTTCGTCGCCACCGCGATTGTTACGCATCACCTGCTCGGCGATCTTGCGGGCGCCGTCCGCATCGCCGGACGAAAGTTTCAGCTCGGCGTCGTCCAGCATTTTGGATTGCGGCACTACCCGGTTCGCGCTGATCACTTCCGGGGTGGCCCGCGACGCAAAAGTAATGTTGTGCACGCGCTTGCGTTCGCGGTCCAGATCAAGGTTGTGCAGGAAGTCGCCGTAGGAATCTTTCATTCCGGAAGACTCTTTTTCAAAAGCTTCCAGCGCGTCATAAAAGTCGCGGGTAAAGATAAAGCCTTCTTCCATGGCCCGCTGCACGGTCTCATTGCGCGCGCGTTCGTCGGACTTGGCGATCGCCATGCGCGTTTCAATCGCGCGGATCAACGATTCATTTACCAGCAGGGAAATGTCTTCCTTGAATGAAGGGTTCATCGGAGCCGATTGCAGGTCCTGAAGAATCGGCTCAAGGCGCTTCATGGAAAGTCCGTGCTTCAGCGCCAACGGTTCCAATACAAAATGAAGATACGTGTGGCGGATCTCTTCCATCCGCACATGGCCATCCTGCGTGGGCGAGATCACCACGTAATAATTGCTGCCATAATTACGCGAATCGATGTGTGAAGGCGCCAGCATGGGTTCCAGATAAACCACAAAGCGCTGTCCGGGATAGTTAGTGAAAGGCAGCTTCAGGTATGAATCCGTGCGCGTGAGTTCCTGCGAAATAGGATCGTGAAATTGCTGCACCAACGCCTGATATTCCGCTTTGTGCTTTAGCCACAGGGAGTGAGTGTCCGCGGCCGCGTAGAACTTTCTCAGCAATGGAAGCACACCCAAAACGTGCGCGGCATCCGGAGAAAGATCGGCTTCCGGCGAAGTGGTAGTGAAGTTTGGAGGATCGGTAAGTTCAAGGGCCAGAGATATGTATTGCGTAATATCGGTCTGCGTGTTGCCGGGCTGGTGTTCGCGCTGGAAAAAACAGATCGCGTCGCGCGCGTGCAGGGCGTCCGGCGACTTCTGGATTGCCGCCTGCACTTCCGCCCGGACGGCCTGTCTTATAGGCACCGAGTTTTCCAGACCAGCATCATAGCCGCAGCTGTTCAACGCGGCCGTCATGGTGAAAAAACTCTCGGTCACTTCCAGTTGGGCTTTAGTGGCCTGGGCAAAAGCTGGGGAAGTCGCCGCCGCAAACAGTATGAAAAAGACCAGCAGGCAAGCGACAAGCTTTGGAATGTTCAACTTCAGAGTCCCTCCAAATGTGCGGGAAAACTCAAGTTTAGGCCGGATAGGGCAGGAGGGTCAATGGAAGACCGGGATAGGCTACAGCAGCCGCCAAAGTTGCACCCCCCAACGCCTTGTGGTCGACTCCCTTCGGCACCACAAGAGTGGAAAATGCGGATCTGAACAGCCCCCGCTTGGAGCGTTCTGCGGGGGGTAGGATCAGGGTGAAGCGCCAAAGTTATACTCCCTGTTGTTTAGAGCTGCGGAAGGAAAGAATACAAAATCACAGTCGTCCAGGCGTAGAATCTCCCTTGAATTGACTATGACGCCTCGCTCCTTTTTACTGATATCGTTAATAGCTTTCTCAACCGGCTTCGATGCCAACAAGCCGGAACTGACGCAGCGCATCGGAGACTTGCGCGTAACGCTCTTGGGAACCAAACTACTTGAACCGGAAGCGACAAGCGATCACCATTTGGTGGTAATCCGATTTCGGGCGCAGAGCACCGCAAAGCAAGCACTTTGCGTTGGGTTCAGCGCAACACTTCAGGCAAGCTTCGGACTCCAATATCGCGGGTCAGTATCTCCCAAAGACCCTTTTAGGATCCGCGAATTGCTTCCTGGCGAAAACACCGAAGGCGAATACGAATTCTTTGTAAAGAATGGCTCAGACCCTCTGCGGGTCATCCTAAGGCCTACTGCCAAGACGCAGACGTGCAATCCAGAGAAGGATAGCTTTTCGGCAATCTGGCACACAGGTGATGAATTGAGATTCGATCTTTTGAGTTTGCCTGAAACTCCAATTACCGCTCAGCCGATCGCTTCAGGTGAATCACGTGGTAGCGAGCACGCCGGTGCTCATTCGGCTGTGGCAGATGCCCGCGCGTGCTGGGATGTCCTACAGGGCCAAGTTAATAAGTATGAAGACATACCGAAGACCGCTGCGGGAATAAGTGCGTATGTCGCGGAGCACAGAAAGAAAAGGGCCCTCGATTCTGGAGGCTGGTTCATTAGTAGGAATGGGAAACCGGCTCTCGCGCGAGGCAAGTATCAGGGAATGCTTATTCGTGAGATAGCGGAGTCGGATCCGGCCTACCTCGGCTGGATGATGTCCCTCGGGCTACCGAAAGATACCATCGACGTCATTAAGAGCGTGGTTCCAAATTTCCAAAAATAAGAGTACTTGTTTCATGGAGAGCAGCCGAAGTCATAAACGCGAAACCGAGTAAACAATGTCACTGCGCGACCTGTTGGCTAGAGGATATTTTCCCAAGGAATTACCGACGCCATTCGTCACGGCATCGTTTGCGAAGTGCGTTAGTACAGCACATGCTTTGCCCGGCGATTTCGGCAAAAGTGCCGCCAACGGTAAGAAGTTGCCGGCCGCTCAAGCCTGCATGTACTCTCTAGCTCGTGGAGGTCTTCTTAGACGGCCACTCAGCATCTGCAATCCGCTGCACTATTTTCTTCTTTCCAAGGAAATAATCAACAACTGGGTCTCAATTAAGCCGCGCGTTGCTGGATCCGCATTATCCGCGACCGCGCCCGAATTCAAGGTCAAAGGGCGCGCAATCGACGGAAAGCACCCGCAGAGCGCTCGCTCCCAATTTGCGCGGAACACCAGGTTGGGGCGACGTTACATTCTTCAAACGGATATCAATCGCTTTTACCACAGCATCTACACTCATTCCATCTCGTGGGCTCTTCATACGAAACCGGTGGCCAAGGCGAACCATTCCCTGGCGCTTCTGGGAAACAAGCTCGACTACTGGATCAGAATGGGGCAGGATCGGCAAACCGTCGGGATACCTATCGGGCCTGATACGTCGCTGCTTATGGCCGAGCTGATAATGCAACGATGCGACGAAACTCTGCTCCATGCTCTCCCAAAGTTACAAGGTCACCGCTTCATTGACGATTACGAACTCAGCTTCCAGACGCGAACCGAAGCTGAGGACGCATACCACTTGCTGGACGCTTCCCTAGCTGATTTTGAACTAGCTTTGAACCCGAAGAAAACTCGGGTTCTTGAACTGCCCCTTCCTTTGGAAGACCCATGGGTAACGGAACTAAGACAGTTCAAATTCTCGCGAGGTTCACAGCCAGGCCAGGCTGCCGACCTGAACAACTACTTCAGCAAGGCCTTTTCACTTCATGCCAGTAACCCAGGCGAACCAGTTCTCAGCTTTGCTGTAGCAAAATTCCGGGAAATGAAAATCGCCCCCGCAAATTGGTCCCTTTTCCAACAATTGATCCTTCTATGTGCAATCCCGGAGCCTGCCAGCTTTCCGTATGTGCTTGAGCAAATAATCATTCGAAAAAACGCAGGCGCCGCAGTACTTGTGCCGGAGCTAGAAGAGGTCGTAAATGAACTAATAGTGAGACATTCTGCACGTCGGCATTCGAGCGAAGTCGCCAATGCAGCGTGGGGTGCCTCGCACTGAACCTGAAATTGCGCGACGCGGCCGTTGATGCCATCTCAGGATGTGACGATTCGGTCGTCGCGTTGTTAGCGCTCGACTGTGAGAAACATAAGTTGCTTTCAAAACCGCTTGACAAATCTATCTGGAACTCCCATATGACCGCCGACGCACTCTACGAAAAGCACTGGCTTTTGGCGTATGAGGCTAATATTAAGAAGTGGTTGCCCAATAAAGGAGGAACCGATCATGTCCATAAAGACGCGAACTTTGGATTCCTTAAGGCCAACAAAGTTTCATTCTATAATTCTCGGCTCGCCGCACCTGCGCGGCCTAAAGCAGCTAAGGTTCCTCTGCCCAAACTACCAACTGTGGCCCAACTGATCACGTTTGCGGGCTATTGACTCGTATTCACCACTTCGATTTTCCCGTCGCCCAAGAGTTTTAATCCGACCTAACGCATGTGCCTGATACGGTCAGGGGTCATACGCAATTGACGATCGGGCCAGTAAGCTGCGCTATTGCGACATCGGCAGATCCATCGACATGCAACTGAGAAAAACCAATACCGTCTGCACCCCACCAAGAGCTGTTGGATGGAGGAGGGGAAACTTGCTTGAAGTCCCCGACCACAAGGCGTTGGGGGGGGTGTTTCCGGGTCCATTCGTCAGCATAACCGTACTGCTTTCCAGAATCGCCAGTGATCAAGAAGATAAAGGGGCTGCTCTTGGGAGTGCTAATTCCTCCTTGTCGTTGTCCGCCAAACCTTTCATGCAGATCACGTCTGCGATATATTTGACCTGGCACAAAGGAGATATCCTTGTCTGTTTTCACTAAGCACTCCTTGAGTTTTTTTTAGACAGTAGTGTACGTTTATTGAGTCACGGTAGCGATAGAACTTGTTACAAGGGGACTTTGGACGATGATCAAGACCGGAACAAAGATATTCCTGCTATGTTTGACTCTGTGCAGCATCTGTATCGCTCAAGACACGCCGAAGCTTGGCTGGAAGCGGCTGGGGTCTGAATCCTTTGCCCTCAATGCGACCGAATCAAAGTATTTTGCATTGCCGAGGGGCAACCTGCGCCTCGAGTTTCAAGCCGAGGAGGCAATCTATACCGGAGTTCTGACGGCGCAACAGAAAGCAGCCTTGGATGGCAAATATTTAACGTTGGAACATTTCAGGCAATTCCATTGTGTGAAGACGAGCATTTTGCAAGCCTCCTCCGACTGCAGAATTAATGCAAATAATGCTTTTCTGGCCATTCGAGACAAGAGGGGGCCGATAACGAAGCTAGCTGGCGCATACTCTACCGCAAAGCCGACTGGAGCAAGCGCGGGTCTTTCAGATCGGGCCAGCAAGCCCAACAAGGTAGCCGTCACAGTCTATCTGTGGGCGTGTATCGATAACTGTCCAAAGTAGGCTGATCGCGCCGCTTCAGGGATGAGGATGACCTATGCAGAAAGTTGCATGTAAAGAAGACACAATACTCGAAGAAGAATCACTCTTGGCCTTGATTTACTTCTTTGGAACGTTAGATGCCTGGGAGAAAAATCTCAAGACAAAGCAAGACCATCAGCGCGATTTCCAAATTCCGAGAGAAACAGAACCTGCGGAGGGCCGATTCCGCTCACGGACTTCTCGAGCTGCTTCGACTTTAGGCATTACGGATGTAAAAAGCACTTTCTCGATCGGCTGATGCAACCAGGCCACGCTATCTAGATCGCGAATGAGCGTCGTGTCCCATTTGAACACGATCGCAGGAGCCCATTCGGCCGTCGCGGATTCGGGACGCCACCGAGTTCCAAGCAGAGTAGCTAGCTTCTTTTGTTGTGAGCTAGGCTCTGAGGCGTAGGCTAGCGGAGACACGCCATGAGAAGGACCCCAAGTATCTCCGGAAGAAATTACGGCAGGCGAAAAAGCGTTCGCGGAAAGGACGCGGATGATTCAAATGTACCTCACGCAGAAGCGCATCATGGGAAATGGAAATGGTAGCAATTTGGCTCAAGTTTCGATGCTAATGGGTCGAGTTCTTCTTCCGAAAAATTCCAGAGAGTTTCGCCAGTGCCTGCCAGTGCCTCGGATGCGGTTTCCGCTTTCCCGAGCGAATGTTTGACGCATAAACCTCCGAGACCGATAAGGCCGATGCAATGGCCGCAACAGTTACTTGTCTGAGCCGAGGAAAAAGTTCTCTCTTGTATACGTCCGCGCTTAGCCACGTTGGTTGTCGAGACGAATCCCAAGAAGAGCGCTCAATCGCTTGCCGTCGCTGCGTACTAGCTCGCTTGGCCTGCGCCTCGGCGCTTTGGCATGTTAGCCTACCTTGTCTTGCAGTCTCGATCATTTGTTCCGTTGAGAAAGTTCGGCCGCAGTCCTGGCAGAATCTCTTGCCAATCCTGACCGGTTTTCCACAATATTGACAGAGCCTCTTAGGCCGGAATTCTGGTGACTGTGCGGGCTGTATAGATGGATCGTGCACAAGCTTCCGCGAGGTTTGCGTCAGGCGAGTCGCTGGAGAGTCTCCGTTCGATCGCATTGCACTCCAAAAAGTCTTGCAGATCCACTCTGCCATGGGTCCAATCTCCTGAGCCCAGCGGGGAGCTGTCTGCGCCAACTGCTCGGCAAACGAATTCGTCAATCGGCAATTTCCATTTCTCTCTTCAAAGAACCAGGCTCGCCTGAGCGGCTGACGAGCAATCCAGTCGAGGACGAAAAGATCTATTCGAGGCCGGAAGGCTTCCATCAAATCGCAAGCGAGACTATCGCGTCGCGGGGTGTCCATGTGTATCACTCCAAGCCCAGGGTCGAGTCCGAGTGTTGCCAAAGCAAGCCGGCATTCGGCCTCGAGAACTGCATACAGATAATTCAACATTGTGTTCGCCGGATTGGTGGCCAGGCGCTGGGACCCGGATATTTCTGACTTGCGGGTGCCGAAAACCTGCCAATGGTCGGGCACTCGTGGCCAATCGTTCCTCGGGAAGCTGATCGGCATCATTCGCCACGCTGCCCAATATGCTCCTGCTGCTCGAGATTCAGCGACCCGAACGGCATCGAGAGAGTCAGCTTTTTCCAGTTCCGCTGCAAAGCTCGCTATTATCCGAGCTGCCTCAGCGTTGCACAGGTAGTCGCGCACCACTCTTTCTTGGCCACCAAGCTTTCGGCTGATGAGTTCCCGAGCGATCTTGAGATCGGAACCCGTTTGCGCGGCTAGAGCCTGGGCTCTTCTGAGGCGAGCGTCGGAAGGACTCACAGGACCCGATGTGGCAATGACAAAACCATTGCGATCGAGCATGACGAACGATGCATCCTGGTCCGCGAGCCAGCGCAGAGCTGCTAGGGAAATGTTTCCGTCCGAGCCGACTACGACGAGGCGCTTTAGTCCGTGACCAACGCGAGAAAACCTCGCTCGCCGCCGCGATCCTCCAACGCCATCTTCGAGAAGCAAATGTCCTCGATCGACTCGGGCTTGGATGCCGTAGCCAGAGAGGGTTATTACTCCCTCTTGTGGACTTAGCGGATTTTGTGACTTTGTAACGTGAATTAATGTTGTACTGGTCACGGATATGTACTCTCCCTCGTGGGCTGATTGTCCATCATAAGAATCAAGATTTTCGGTTATCTGCTAGTGAATGAATGTATCGGAGCTGTAAAAGCCAAGAACGATCTTTGCTTCACAACGCGGACACGCGTGATTCCGCGAACGGCCTTTGTAGCCACAAGAGCATTCGATCCAATACTCGTACCTGATAATGGCAGTGGTTTTTTCGTCTTTCGTCCGCTGCTGGGCACAGATATCTCGCGATCGGCGTGGCGTAAGGGCTCCTGCGGCGGCCAGGGAGTCTGCGAGGAATCCAACTTGTGCTGGTCGCCGCTTGGGCCACTTTGGCTCCCGAATCACTTGCAGGGTTAACTCCACCAAATGCGGAACAAAGTTGCTCTCATAAGGCTGAGACCCTTCCTTAAAAGCTTGCGCCACACTCGCGACGTCCTGAGCTTCTGAAAGCAACGGCCAGAGTCGGTCCCACACTTGTCCAAGGATGAACCTTAAATTCCCCGATCGACCCGAGATCTCGGTCGGGCGCATGCGTATGGGGCGGCCTCTCCCCCGTTTCTCAGAAAACGTGTCAATAGGTCTTTTGCGCTTACTCATCGATTTCACCAATGGGTCATTTATGCGGAAAAACAAAGCATTTCTCGTCTAATTTTACGGAAAGTTTGAGGAATATGCTATGAGAATATGCGCAAGACATTTATTTACATTGGCTTGACTCCGAAGGCCCGCCGGACTTGCAACTCAAAACCGACCGTATAATTCGAGCTGCCGGGACGGGTGTCACAAAGAGCCCGCTGTTAAGGCAAGAAAGAAGCTATCGATGTGAGGAGGACCCTTGAGACGCAAAGCACATAAGAAAAGATCAGCAAATCGGGGACGATCGAGAAGCGAGGGGCGCCGGGTCGCTCTTCCAAAGAACCTCAAACAGTATCTGCGCCTTCCGGAAGGGGACCAGGACCTCTGGAACCGCACAATGCACGTTGTTTCGAAGATGCGGTCGGAGCATCTTTCTCTTACGAAAGCGGCGCGGGAGTTTGGACTCGATCGCCAAACCGTTCTGCGACTAGCCAAATCAGCCCTACGGAAGAAAAGCAACGGGCAGTACGCGGCTCGAGCAACGGATAAGCTCTTGCGGGTCCTTGTGATCCCGACACCCGAAGGACTGTCCGAAATCGCACTCCGCAATTCCAGCCAGGCCAGCCTAGTCGGGGAATACTGGGCTGCGGTTCAGCGCTACCTCCAGACAGGCGACGACAACGGACTTCGAAGGTTTGAAGGAAAGCGCATCCGAGCAGCAAATCGCAAAGTAATTCGGCTCGTAACGGATGTTAAGGAACTCGACAGACTGGGTAACGCGGGAGTCCTGTCGTTTGAGTCTTTGTATGCGAGGGCATCATGAACAAATTGTCTGAACAAGATCCGATCCAGGCATACCAGCGCAAAGCGACTGCAACCCGCCGGATTGGCAAAGGAAAGCAGTGTGCTTGCGGAGAACAAAGACCTGAAGCACTGATTGCAGGCACTAATTCCGTTATTTGTGCTGCCTGCGAACGCAAGAATGAGGGAAAGAACACCATGGACAACCACCACGTATTTGGCAAATCGAACGATCCAACAACGACGATTCCGATCAACGTTAACGACCATCGCGCCGAGCTGAGCGTCGCGCAACATGACTGGCCGAAAGAGACTCTGGAAAACCCCGACCGGAGTCCTCTGCTTGCAGGAGCCGCGAAGATTCGCGGGTTCACCGATACCATCGTTTTTTTGATTGAAAAAGGACTGCTGTGGATTGCAGAAATGCTCGAGGCCCTCAATGGGTTTTTGGTCGACACATTGGGCCAGAAATGGTGGATTGGAACGCCTCTGGCTCAATTTGCACCAAAGGGTTAAACGACATGTCCAAGAACGAGGCGGTTCCAATATCGATTGCGGTCCGCGTCTACCCAAACGGCGCTGACCGGAAGGAGAGAAAACAATCCGGGCAACAGAGACCTACAGCAATGCTGGTTTTCGATACCGAAACATCGACTGACCCAACGCAACGTTTGCTTTTCGGAAGCTATCGCTTTGTCGTAGATGGGAAGTGTCGAGAAGAAGGACTGTTTTATGCGGACGATCTAGCCGAGGACGACCGCAAGACCCTCGAGGGATACGCCAGCTCGCACGAAGCTGATGCCCACAAGAAGAAGCTGCGGCTCCTCACTCGAAAGGAATTCCTAGTCAGGTTCTACAAGGCCGCGTACAAGGGACGCTGTCTGGTTGTTGGCTTCAATCTTCCTTTTGATTTGTCGCGGCTTGCGGTCGATGTCAAGACAGCAAGGGGGCGTTTCGCTGGCGGGTTTTCTCTTGGACTCTGGACATTTGCTAACGGCAAGGGCCAAGAGTTGCCGAGCATGCACAGGCCACGTATCGGGATCAAACAGATCGACAGCAAACGAGCGTTGAAGGGCTTTACTAGCAGGAGCACTCCCGACGCTGTTGATCTGATTCCAGACGACTCGACGACGGGGGAACCGGAAAAAGGGTTCAAGTTTCGCGGACACTTTCTGGATCTGCGCACTCTGGCCTTTGCCCTGACCGATCGTAGCTATTCGCTCGAATCGGCTTGCGTTGCATTCGGTGTCGAACATGCCAAGCAGAGAGCGGCACGCCATGCCCAGATTAACGATGAGTACATCGCTTACAACCGGCGGGACGTCCAGGCCACGGCGGAATTGGCAGAAAAACTTCTGGAAGAGTACGACAAGCATCCGATCTCACTGCAAGAAACACGAGCGTACTCGCCGGCTTCGATCGGCAAGGCCTACCTGCACGCGATGGGAGTCACGCCTGTCCTTGAGCGTCAGGCTGATTTCCCGAAAGAGTATCTGGGTTTTGCCCAGACGGCATTTATTGGTGGAAGGACGAGCGCCCACATTCGCAAAGTCGCGGTCCCTGTCGTGTACACGGATTTCTTGTCGATGTATCCCACGGTGAATAACTTGATGAACTTATGGAGCCTCGTGATTGCAAGGCAAGTTGGTGTCAGACACTGCAAGGCAGAAATTGAAAAGTTTCTCAGTCGCTTGACTGCTGATGATCTCTTGAAGCCTGAGACTTGGAATGGACTCGCCGCGTTCGTTAAGGTTGTTCCGAATGGCGACATTCTGCCTTCGCGTGCCAAATACAGCGAACACAGCAACGACTGGCAGGTCGGGGTGAACTACCTGTATGCGAGCGCAGACAATGCCCTTTGGTTCTCACTCCCTGATGTCGTCGCATCTGTGCTGCTGAGCGGCCGTGTGCCGAAGATCGTAGATGCTTTCCGCATCGAGCCTGAAGGGACTCTGTCTGGTCTCCAGCGCGTAAAGCTTCGCGGAACCGTTGAAGTCGATCCTGCGAAGCAGGACTTCTTCAAAGCTGTAATTGAAGAACGCAAGAGGTGTAAGCAGCGTACAGATCTTGAATCATCAGAGCGAGATCGGCTGGATAAGGCTCTCAAAGTGCTCGCGAATGCAACCAGCTACGGTATCTATGCTGAGATGAATCGCCGAGAAGGCGACCGCGCAACTCGCGTTGCATGCCACGGCATCGATGCCGAGCCGTTCACTTGTCAGGTCGCCAACCCCGATATGCCTGGGGAGTATTGCTTTCCTCCTCTTGCGGCTCTGATCACCGGAGGCGCTCGACTGATGCTTGCTCTGCTCGAATACTGCGTACGGGAGCAGGGAGGGACATATGCCATGGAAGATACCGACTCCATGGCCATTGTTGCGACGAAAGATGGCGGATGCGTTCCTTGCAACGGGACCAAACTAAAGGCGCTGACTTGGGAACAGGTACGAGGCATTGTTGACCGCTTTGCGAACCTCAACCCATATGACAGGACGGTAATACCGGGCTCAATTCTCAAAATTGAGAGTGACAATTTCGAGCCCAAGACAGGTCTGCAGCGCCAGGTGTACTGCCTGGCAATTTCGGCCAAGCGCTACGCTCTGTTCGTGACGGACCATAAGGGACTGCCTGTTTTACTGCGCAAAGGGGTAAACAATGAGGACGACCGTTGGTCGGAGCATGGCCTTGGACACTTGCTGAATCCAACCGACTCCCAGAGCGAGGATCGGGAGTGGATTGCCCAGGTCTGGCATCATTTGATATGCAAATCTCTGGGACTGTCTTCAAGACGATTGGCATTTGCTGACCGGCCTGCCGTCGGCAGGGTCACTGTCAGCAGCCCTGCAGTCGCGAGGCCTTTGGCGAATTTGAATTCTGGCAAAAGCTATCCAAGACAAATTAAGCCATTCAATTTCCTGCTGTCATGTCACACGATGCCTTTGGGCAATCCTATCGGGACCGACCCGACCCGATTTCATTTGATCGGGCCTTACGAAACGGATGCAAGAAAATGGTCAGAAACCCAGTGGATTGACCAATACTCGGGTAAGTTGTACCGGATCACAACGACCGATTTGCAGAACCGTTTTACAGCTCGTGTAAAGACCTACGGTGACGTTGTCACCGAATACGAATTTCATCCCGAGCCAAAGTGTGCTGATTCTGATGGGCTTCCGTGCGGTAAACAGACGGTCGGACTCCTCCACCGTCGCCATGTGCTCGTCGAGGGCATCACTTATATCGGGAAAGAGTCAAACAGTCTGGAAGAAGTCGACCAAGGGCTAGTTCATTCCTACGACAACGTGTACACGGAATATCCCGACCTTCGTCGCGACGAATGGCAAACCAAGATTCTTCCGGTCTTGAAGACTGTGTCTTTGCAAACACTTCAAGAGCTGACTGGCTTCTCCCGTCGTGCGTTGATTTATGCGAGGAAAGGCAGCAAACGACCTCACAAGAGAAATCAAATAGTTCTCACCGCGATCGCAAAGCAGTTTGCGGCAAGCGATCACGAGTCGAGCCAACAAGGAGGGAGAACACAATGCCGTACAAAAACCCTGAAGACAAACGCCGTTGGGAAAGAGAACACCGAGCACAACGTAATGCTCAACGTCGGGCTCAGCGGTCAAACTTTGCCCTGAAGCGACGGTCGAATTGCATTCACATCAGCCAGTGAAGAGTACATGGAAAACAGGCCTCAGACTCGCGATTGGCCTCGGAATCGCAGTGATTACTGCTCTCTCTGGAGTCAGAATATCAAAGGTCGGGCGGGATCTTTGAACAATTGGGGCGTCAATTCTGGCGGAACTCGATGTATTATGTGCGAATCTATGCCGGAGTCGAGAAAGATCTTCCTCGTCGTTGCTGGTGGTAACGCAGCCGCGCAGCGAAATTTTGAAGACACGATTCAACGGAAACGCACAGTAGCGGAAGTCAGAACATTCTTGCCAGTCCAGCAAATTGACAACTTAGAAAAGATTTATCACGGCTCAAGTTTTATTGTCTGGGGGTCGGTTCCCGGCCCAATGAATGAATCGCGCTGGGAAAAGATGAAACCCGGAGATGTGGTTCTGATCTACAACAACGGTCGCATTCGTTTCGCTGGCGAGATCGCGGCTAAAGTGAGAAATCGAGACTTGGCTCGCTATTTTTGGCAAGAAGACCCGACCGGAAGCACCTGGGAATTCATGTATTTCATCGTAAACGAGGAGAGAACAGACGTTCCGTTCGAGAAGTTGAATCCGTTGTTTGATTACCAGGAGCACTATCGGCCCCAAGGCCTTTCCATGATCAACGAAGAGGCGGTTTCAGCGTTCGCCGAGAATTATGGCGACATTCTCGGAGTGCTCAAGAGACTCGAACGAGGGGAAGAGTTGATTCATCTACCCTCGCGCAAAGAACAGCTCATTGAGCAAATTGACGAGCGAATCGACCGCGTGTCCACAGAGCATGATGAGATGCAGTGGAGATTAATTCGCTTGGGGCAACTTGCAAAATGTGATGTCTGGGTTCCCCGGAACGACCAACCAAAGGAATACCATGGGTACCGTTTTCGTGATTTCGTACTGAAAGAATTCCATGAAACTTTGGATGTGCCGCGCAGCATTGAGAATATTGATGTTGTCTGGAAATTTGGACCTTATTCGATAAGATCCGCTTTTGAAATTGAGCATTCAACCTCGGTCTATTCAGGGATTCTCAGATTGTCGGACCTTCGCTCAGAAGCTCCGAACTCGAACTATCCTTTGTTCATCGTTGCATCCGAGGATCGACGAAAGAAGGTTTTCGATGAATTGAGGCGGCCAACGTTTTCAGGTCCGTGTTTACGTCTAAACGAGGTGATTAGATTCTTGGGCTACCAGACGCTTCGCGAAATCGATGAGAGGTCGAAGGAGTCAGCAAGTTTCGATACGAACATCTTGATGACAACAAGCGAGCCAGTTCCGCAAGCCAATGCACGTAAATTCAGATAATCGAATTGACACTCAGGTTTCCCTGCGACACAATCTTGACGGAATTCCTCCAATGGTCAATCAAAGCGTGTTGAAGATCGTCATTTCAGCTTTCATGCTTTACTGTCCAGTATTGGGAGCCGCCGATGACGCCACTCACGTCTACGAGAAGGCCTCGGCGGGTATCGTACTCATTAAGACTGACAAGGGTGCAGGAACGGGATTCACGGTTTCAGGAGATGGAACCATTGTCACGGCGCGCCACGTCGTTGACGGGGCCACAAAGGTAGCGATCAAGACTCAATCTGGAGATATTTACGATGATGTGTCGATCGTAGCGGAAGACGAGCGCCGCGACATTGCAATCCTAAAGATTAACGGGTTCGATCTGCCAATTGTGAGTTTGGGGAATTCAAATGATGTAAAGCCCGGCGATCGCATTTTCGTCATCGGCAATCCGCTTGGTGCTGAAAAGCTAAAGGCTTCCATCTCGGACGGAATTGTTTCGGGCCTGAGGGACTTAGAAGAAGGCTACAAAGTTCTACAGCTGACTGCGCCAGTGTCTCCAGGTAACAGCGGCGGCCCAGTGTTAAACGAATCTGGGCAGGCCATCGGGATCATCGTATTTCGCCTACGGGAAGGCGAGAATCTTAATTTTGCGGTCCCGATTAACTATGTACGCGGTCTCCTTGCTTCTAGCGAAAAATCTCAGCCTCTGCGGTCATGGAAGAAACCGGAGGGAACTACAAGCCTTTTTTCCGAAAAAGTAACGCTGCAGCCCGGAAAGTGGAAGTCAGCAAAAACGGGCGCAGTGTGGTCGGTTCGAATCCAGACCGACCACCTTTATGCCGAAAAGGAAGAACCTGAAGAAGCTCGGAAGCTTGGGGCTTTCCAGACGCTTGAAACGAAGAAGAAGGGCAACAAGTACGTTGGTTCGATTCACACCTCCTATGTGCATTGGGTAATGAATCGCATTACTGGTGAAAAGATTGTTAATAAGAGCTGTACCGTCGATTTCCTTGTTGAGATAAGTGTTGTTTCCTCAGATCGTATCGAAGGACGCCAGTTTCTCCCACTTCCGAACGCAAAATTTGACTCCAAAAGATGTAGGTTTTTAGGCGATCCAGCATGGCAAGACCTTGTCCTCATTCCAGAGTGATAGCAAGTTTCGCTGTTGCTGACCGCTTCGCAATCTCACTCGCTGGGACGCTTAAGTCGTGCGCTGCGCCGGGGCCCCGGCTGCGACTGGGGGTGCAACTTTGGCGCTTCCTGTAGCCTATCCCACGCACCGTTTGACCCCTCCCCTCGCTCCATTTAAACTTCCTGCCCGACCCTGCAATGACTCTCTGCGCGATGGAAAAAGGAGTAGATATGATGACGTCCCGGCGGCTTGCCGCCTTTGTTCTGGCACTCTTTCTCTCATGTACCTTCAGCACGGCCCTGGCCCAGGAAAAAGCCGACCTGGATGCGATCTCCAAGATCCGCTATGAAGGCTTCCGCAATTCCAAGATCATGGAACTGGCCACCGGATTGATGGACCAGATTGGGCCGCGGCTTACCGGCTCACCCAACATGCGCAAGGCGAATGACTGGACGCGCGCCAAGCTGGAAGAGTTGGGCATGTCCAACTCTCACCTGGAACCGTGGAGTCCGTTCGGCGTGGGCTGGTCGAACGAATACACCAGCGTGAACATGATTTCTCCGGACCACGCTCCGCTGCTGGCCTACGCCAAGGCCTGGACACCCGGCACCAACGGTCCGGTGAAGGCGCAGGTGATCCGCGTGATTATCCGCGGTCCGCAGGACGTGGCCAAGTACAAAGGCAAGCTGGCGGGAAAAATTCTGCTGATCGGTGACGATGCGGACGTAAAGATGTCCACAACACCTTTGGCCGAACGCTATGACGACAAGAAGCTGGCCGAAGAAGCCAACTACGAAATTCCCGGCGACCGCAACGATGCCCGCTTCCGCGAATTTGTCCAGCGCGCCCGCATGCAGCGCGAGTTAAACAAATTCATCGACAGCGAAAAACCCGTGGCGATGATTGACCACAGCCGCGGCGCCATCAACGGCGGAACGGTCTTCGTGCAGCAAGGCGGATCGTACAAACAAGGCCTGACGGCGGCCACTCCGCAACTGACCATGGCCACCGAACACTGGGACCGCATTGCGCGCATTCTGGCGGCGAAGAAAGAAGTTGAACTCGAAATCAACGTCAAAAACAACTTCTATGACGATGCGATGACCCAGAACAACACGATTGCCGAGATCCCCGGAACCGATAAAAAAGACGAAGTGGTTATGCTGGGCGCGCACCTGGATTCCTGGCACACCGGCACAGGAGCCACCGACAACGGCGCTGGCACAATCGTGATGATGGAAGCCATGCGCATACTGAAAGCCGTGGGCGTGAAGCCACGGAGAACGATCCGCATTGGCCTGTGGAGCGGCGAAGAAGAAGGACTGCTGGGCTCGCAGTGGTATGTGGCACAGCATTTTGGTTCGCGGCCGGAATCGAAAGATCCCGAGCGCAAGGGCGACCCAACGGTGCTGCGTCGCGATACCGGCCCGATGACGGTGAAGCCCGATCAAGCGAAAGTTTCCGCGTACTTCAACGTAGACAACGGCAGCGGTAAAATTCGCGGAATTTACATGCAGGAAAACGCGCAAGTGGAGCCGATCTTTGCAGCCTGGATGAAACCTTTCCACGATCTGGGCATGGACACGCTGACCATGCGCAACACCGGCGGCACCGACCATCTTTCATTTGACGCCGCCGGCATTCCGGGATTCCAGTTCATACAAGACCCGCTGGAATACGACACGCGTACGCACCACTCCAACATGGACGTATACGACCGCTTGCAGCCGGAAGACTTGAAACAAGCCGCGGTGATTGTGGCGTCATTCGTGTACATGGCCGCGCAGCGCGACCAGATGTTCCCGCGCAAACCGATCGAGAAGGAACTGCCTCCGCCTCCGCCGCCGGAAGAGGAAGCGGCACCGGCTCCTGCGGCAGCTACTCCGGCTGCTGCGCCAGTTGCTAATCCGCCGGCGAAGCCGCCGTTGAATTAGAAAGTTGGTTGCAAGTTGTGAGGGCACGGTGAAAGCCGTGCCCTTATATGTTCGCGGCGCTGAAGCCAACTCACTAACGGCGCTTTTCCCATTGCTATACTTTCTTGGCGGATCCCTCAGTCGCAAGACTGCTCAGCCAAGAGCTTTGTTTAGGCCACATCGCGACTGCGGAGAAAAGAGCTGGCCATGGCTTACGACGATCAACTCGCAATGCGCCTCCGGCGCGTTTTAGTGGCTCGCCCGAGCGTTACGGAAAAGAACATGTTTGGCGGCCTTGCGTTCTTTTTCAAAGGCAAGATGTTCTGCGGAATTATCAAAGACGAGCTCGTGGTTCGAGTGGGGCCGGACCGCTACGAAGAATCTCTCAGCGAAGCGCACACGCGTCCCATGGATTTCACGGGACGTCCCATGAACGGCTACGTATACGTGGAGCCTGAAGGCTGTCGCAACGAAAAAGCCGTAAAAGCCTGGGTGGAGCGTGGCGCCGAGTTTGTTGCGACGCTCAAAAGCGCAAAACCTAAGAAATCGCCGCGCAAAAGATCGCCGGCAAAACGCAAAGCGCGGGCCCGCTAAAACTTCACTGCCGTGGTGTTCGCACCGCACAGCAGCACGCAGATTTTTTCTCCCGCAGAAGGTTTGTATTTTCCGGAGAGTAGTGCGGCGAACGCCGCCGCGCCGCCGGGTTCGGTGACCACGCGCATTACGTCCCAGAGTTTCTGTTGGGCTTGCTGAATGGCGGAATCCGGCACGAGGACCACTTCTTTCACAAACTTCTGGGCCAACGGAAACATCAGTTCGCCAACACGTTTGGGAGCGAGCGAATCGGATGCGAGCTTGGCGCGGCCTTGATACCATGCGGCGATTCCGCCGAGCAGTCCGCCACCGCCAACGGAGATGAAGAGCGTTTCCATCTCGGGCCACTGGCTTTCGAGTTCGAGTCCGACGGTGCCCGCGCCCTGCAAGGTTTCCGGCTGATCATAAGCGTGGATAGTCATGGCGCCGGATTCTTCCGCCCACTTTCTGCTGGCAGCGAGCGCGTCATCATATAGATCGCCGCCGACGACCAGGTCAGCTCCGTAACTGCGAATAAGATTCTGTTTGGCCGGCGATGACACGCTAGGCACAAAGATCTTGGCCGGCACTCCGCATTTCTGGGCAGCGAATGCCACGGCGGCTCCGTGATTGCCTCCGGAAGCAGCCACGACGCCGGCCTTCGGAACCTTGCGCGCCAACAGGTTGTTCATGGCTCCGCGGCCTTTGAACGATCCACTATGCTGGAGGAACTCCAGCTTGAAGAACAACTGGGGAATGTCCAGGCCAAAGTTTGCTGCGGAAATTTCCACGATGGGCGTGCGGCGAATGTGCGGCTGAATGCGCTGGTAAGCCTGCGAGATGGTGTCGCGGTCGGCGGCTAAGGGCTGAGCGAGAGTGCTGCTGGCGGTGTTGTCGGTCTTGTGTGTCATAGTGTTGTGAGTCATGGTTCTTGTGAGTCATGTCTTGAGAGTCATGGTCTTGTGAGTCACGGGGAAATTGTTCCTGCGAATCTCTTTTGCTGTTGCGCTCGGCCGCTTTCTACTACCGCATTTTTTTACCAAGCCGAATAGCCGCCATCGACGGCGTAGGCTGCGCCGGTGATCCATGTAGATTCGTCGCTGGCCAGGAAGACGGCGAGCCCGGCGATATCTTGCGGCTGTCCAAAGCGGCCCGCGGGATGCATGGCGATGCGTTGCTGACGGGCAGCTTCGTCCATTTGGAAGGCGGCCACCAATTCAGTTTCCACAATCGCCGGACAAATACAGTTCACGCGAATCTTTTCCGGTGCATGATCGATGGCCATGGCTCGCGTAAGCTGCAAAACAGCGCCTTTAGATGCAGCGTAAGCCACGCGGTTTCGCGCTCCCAGCATGCCCAGCACCGACCCAATGTTAATGATGCTTCCGCCGCCCGCGGTGCGCAGATGCGGCAACACGGAGCGCGATAGTTGCCACACACCGCGCACGTTGGTGTTGAATGTCTGGTCCCAATCGGAATCGGTGAGAGACTCGGCGGTTCCGGCGCGGAGCACACCAGCGTTGTTTACCAAAATATCGATGCGACCGAAATGTTGCAGCGTGGCCTGAACAAGCTTTTGTATGTCCTGCGGATTCGCAACGTCAGCGGCGACGGCCAGACCGTTTGGGCCAACTTCATGTGCGGCGCGGTCGAGTTTGGCGCGGGTCCTTCCGGCAACGGCGACTCTGGCGCCTTCGCGCGCAAAAGCCTGGGCAATCGCCAAGCCAATTCCCGATCCGCCTCCGGTAACGATGGCAACTTTATTCGCTAAACGCATAGGGAGAATGTAATTTTGCGTCCGGAACAAAGGCCGGAGTCCGAAAAGCTGAGTTTAAAAAAGCGCTCGGCTGCCAACGTCGGGTAGCTGAAACGCAGAGGGTTAGAGCAACGAACGGGCGCTGTCTTATTCCGGCATGCTGGGTGACGGCACAATTTTATCGTCGCGATCACGGCCGGGCATGCGGTGTTCGGTGCGTTCGTGAATAATGATCTGTCCCAGAGTACCCAGCACCACGCTGGCCACGGACGGCGTCGCCACCCGCGGTGTAGCCGGCGAGCGTTCGCTCAGTGCGGGAGAGTCCCAGTTGGGCGACGCGGATTTTTCCGTGACAAAATTTCCGCTGGTCATCCGGTACGCCGTGGTCTCCGGCAGATAACTGCGCGAGCGGACGTTACGGAGTGAAGCCTCGCTACGCGTACGGTCCGTAATGGATTGTTGCGCGCTACTTATGCGTCCTGCCTTGGCAGCGGTCGAAGCCGGGCGATGGCTGGACGCCACGATCGCCGAATTCGTCGGCCTGACGCCGGCGTTCATAGCGTTGGCACCGGCGAAATCCAGTCCCACGGAAAGCTCCGGAGAAACGATCAGGAAAGTAATCAGCAACGTTGCGGACACAGTCGCGGCAGAAAGTTTTTTCCACCACGGCATGCGGATAGGTTCCGCCAGAATATTTCTGATGCGCGCACCCAGGAATGACGCGGAAGCGGCGAAATCCACGGCGCAAGAACGATCTCCGCGGATCATGCGGCGGCGGACCACGCTGGCCAGATTGTCGGCATAGTCAATGCGGAAATCCGGTTGAGCGTGCACCACGGCCAGATCGCAAGCCAGTTCGCGTTCCAGGCGCATGCGGTCGCGGGCCTGCCAGATTGCCGGATGGAAAAAGAGCAAGCCGCAGACCAAATCCGTTATGTTCGACCAGAAATAATCGCGCCGCTGGATGTGCGCCATTTCGTGGCAAAACACGCTGGCCACATGAGGCGTGGCGCCCTGGCTGGCAATTTCCTCGGGCAAGACCACGCGCGGCGTCCACCAATAAGCTGTAGCCGGTGAACTCAGCCCGGGCAGCACTACCAGCTTGCCGCGGGAGATTCCATGTTCCGCGCACATTTCGTTGAACAACACCGCCACGTCCGGCGGGGCCGGCAGACCAAGTTGAAAGAGGCGCCGCAGACGCAGATGGTTCCACGCTTTGCCGCACGCTAACAACAGCATGATGCAAAGGTAGAGGCCTAACACCGTTTGCCCCACCAGCATCATGTCATGGGCCCAGCTTTCCGGGACCGTCACCCTCCAGTGGATCGGGACAGCCGTCGCGGCCTTTGCGTTGGTAAAACCGGGGCCGCCGGAGGTCTTCAGGAAAAAGTGCTGAAAGGCGGCAGCGAGAAGCGATACCCAGTACACGGCTGCAGCCAAAACGAACGATAACCAAACCCTGAAGCGGAGATCGGGCCGTGGCAGGATTTGCGACAGGCACAGGCACACCACGAATCCCACGCCCACTTTCAAAAAGAAGCTGAGCAGAATTGCCGCGAACTGAAGATATTGAGTTGAAGCCATCACAAAGTTTCGCCTCACCCGCCAAGGTGGTACGTCTATTTTGAGCCGCCTCCGTTGTTCTTACGGTAGTTGCGGATCAAAGCTTCCAGTTCTTCCAGTTCCGGTTCCTTCACCGGAGCGGCTTCCAGCAGGTTGACCAGAAGTTTCGCGGGCGATCCGCCAAAGTTCTGGTCGAGCAAAGTCTGTACGGAAAGTCTTCCAACCTGATCGCGGGTTACGCAGGGCTCGAATACAAATACCCGTCCGCGATTCACATGGCGGACCTGTCCTTTTTCTTCCATGATGCGAAGAATGGTCTGGGTGGTTTTGTAGTTAGGCCGAGGCGACAGGCTGGGGTGATTAATCACTTCCTCCACAGTCCCTTGAGACAGTTCCCAAAGAACATGGAGGATACGCGTTTCCGCTCGCGTGGGCAGCACTACGCTCTGTTGAACGGACATTGTTTACCCTTCCATTAACCTGAACAGTCTAAATCGGGCGAAACTATATATGTAAAACTATGGGAAAACATCTAAATTGTCAATTATTCGTTAGTAAGTTCTTAATTACCAGTAGGTTTAAGACCTCCGCGCCAACCGCTAAGCGCTCCTGGTTTCTCCATTCCGGGGTCCCCACGGCGAAAATAACGCCACCAGGATTCCCCCCATCCACAGCCAGTATCCCATCTGCGGCTTCAAATGGACCTGGCTGAAAACCACCCAACAGGCGATAAACATCAAGGCCACCAGCACGCGTAGTCCCCAGCTTAGACCCGATCCGGGCTTGACCAGAACAAGAATCAGCACCAGCACGAACGCCGGATTGATCCACCCGCTGATCAGGATGGAGAAATACTGCACCGGAGAACTGTGCAGCATGCCCTGGCCTTCGTGTCCCCAGGGGATGCGCAAGGCCAGCGACGCGCATTTGTAACCCATCACGCCCACGTCCTTGGCGCTGGCGTTTACGTCTTTCACCGCCGGCAGAAAGAACGCGGTTACAAAGACGGCAAAGCCCAGGACAACCAGAATCCAGTTTCTTCTCACAGTGAGTGGCGCTCCTTTACGTACTGCATTCAAAAGCAAAAGCTGCATTCACAAGCCTCGGCAGTCGAACTCTGTGCCGAACTTGGGTGACCATGGATTTTACCCGTTCTTATGTAACGCCGCAGCCGCTCTTTATTGGCCCGAGCCCATCCATGCCCGTGTGGCACCGCCGCCCTCGGCGGTGAATTTTCCGATCCCCTAAATGTCTGGCACGGTTGCCTGCATTTGAACATGCCCGTTTTTGGTTTCAGGTCTCGGCGATCACGTGCGATTCCGGCGATCGGACCGCTTTGCGGGCCCTATCCCTCCCTCTTCATCCCAAGGTTTAAAGCACTTACACTCCCCATCCCAATCCCTGATTGTGGAGCGCAGGCGCCCTCGCCTGCGTCTTTTCCGCGTCTCCGCGCCTCCGCGGTGCGCTCTTCCGGGTTTGTGTGGCACAGGCACTCCTGCCTGTGCGCTTTTCAACTCGAAGGCGGTGCCTTCCCTGAGGGCCGCGTCTTCCGTTGCTCTAACTTCGTGTTCATCTGCGTTCATCTGCGGAAATCTGCGGCGAACATCTTCTCCGCGTCTCCGCAGCGCTGTTTCCGATCACCCGATTCCCCGATCACCCGATTCTCTACCCTTGTCATCGTGAGCGTGGCCCAAGGGAGCTTTGCGACCGCGGGCGAGTCGAACGATCTCTGCATTTTCTTCGGAAGCTAACGTTCATCTCTTACGCGCTTTCCGCCTTAACCTGATTCTCGGCCTTCTCCCCATCTGCGCTCATCTGCGTCGATCTGCGGCTAACTTCTTCTCCGTGCCTCCGTGTCTCCGTGGTGGGTTTTTCATGTTGGGTCGTCCATACTGTCCGGCCTCTCACCACCTTTTCCCCCTCAGTCTCCTCGCTCGGCATCTCCGTCACCAGTTCGTCGTCTTCCGCTTCGCAAAATGTCGTGTTCTTCAAATTCAACGCCGCCGTCTGCAACGAGTACAGCAGCAGCCCGGCTTTTTTCACGCTGATCTCGTCGTCAATCAAAGCACGCTGCACCAGCATCAACGCCATCTGTATGCCGTTGCCGTCTTCCAGCGGAGGCAATTCCAGCTTCCGGGCCCGTGCTTGCAACATCCGCTCGTGCGCATAACAGTAGTTGTGCCCATTCATTCGCGGACACCCACACATCGTCCCATCTTCCCGGACCTTCTCGCATCGTGGAGCCTCGTCCGCCTTGTCCAGGTTTTTTCGAAGTCTTTCAAAAAGCTCATGCTCCACCGCATCCGCATCGCCCACCTGCCGCACCAGCTCCGGACGGCTCTGAATAAACTCTTGCGCCCGCCGAAACGCCTCGCCCGCCTCCCGCACCAGCCGCGACACCTCTTCCTGTTCGCTCCTTTGCTTTTCTTCTTCCCGCTTCCTCAACTCTTCGTATTCTTCCTGCGTGTATTTCTGTCCATCAACCGTTACGTAGTGCACGTGTCAACTCTCTTTTCTCCGCCCGGAGTAAAAGATGGCGTCGCAAATCCGCCGCGCCTCAACCATGCCCGTGTGGCACCGGCACTCCTGCCGGTGTTCTTTGCTTTTCCAAACTTCCTGCAACTTCGATTTTTGAAACTCCTCCGCGTTCCTCTGCGTCCTCTGTGGTAAAAGGCCCCAAAAACACAAAAGCGCAACCATCGGCTAACCGCCCGGTTGCGCTCTCTTCAAAACCTGAATTGTCTTGGGCCGCAGTCCCCAGCCCAAGCGCCTATTATAGGCGAACATGCTGCGAAATGCAAGGGTTTTGTAGGACATGTACCGCACAACAAACCAACACGCTACGCCGTCCCGCACCAATCCGCACCAACGAAATTATTGGCCAAGACTAGAACGCCAACGTAGAGACGTGGCACTGCCACGTCTCCCGATGCTGCCTCAGCCCCGATGCTGCTTCAGAAGAACCTAACCTCTAACCCCTGTCATCTTGAGCGCCGCCGAGTTCCGCCCGGCGGAATGAAGGCAAGCCGAAAGATCCCGACGATGCTTGGAGCATCCATGCCGCTCCCGGAGTTCTCACCATCCTCCCAGCGCCGCAGGCGCCCGTCCTCCGCCGTGCGCTTCGATGCTGCTTCAGAAGAACCTAACCTCTAACCCCTGTCATCTTGAGCGCCGCCGAGTTCCGCCCTGCGGAATGAAGGCGAGCCGAAAGATCCCGACAATGCTTGCAGCATCCATGCCGCTCTAGGGAGTTCTCACCATCCTTTGAGCGCCGCAGGCGCGCGTCCTCCGCCGTGCGCTTAGCGTCCTGGTGGAAGTGGAGGTGGCGCGGCATCGCGGTAGCCCAGGCTAGCCTGGACTAGTTAACCGCTGATTTCGACGACAAGATTGGTCGCTCCAATACTCCAGCGCCGCAGGCGCGAAATTATGTAGCCCAGCGCGTAAGCGCTGGGTAAGCGAAGAAAAGAATTCCTTCCTTGCTGCCGCAGGCCCGCGCCTCTCCGATTCCGCGCGATCACGGCGATTTCCTCACCCTATCTTTCCAATGCGACCACACAAACCACACCACGGCCGCCACGACCACAATCACGATCACCGCATCCATCCGGTGGAACCACAGCTTCAATCGCGGATCTTTATTCCACTGTTCACCCAGCTTCGCTCCGACCCACGCCAACCCTAAACACCAGGGCCATGATCCGGCGAACGTGTAAACATGAAAACGCAGGCGGTTCATCCGTGCCACGCCCGCCGGCAAAGCAATAAACGTCCGGACTACCGGCAACAGGCGCGCAATAAACACCGCAGCCGATCCAAAACGATGGAAAAACTTGTCCGCCAAATCCAGATCGTGCCGCGTCAGCCAGATGTAAGCCCCGTACTTCTCCACCATGGGACGCCCACCATAATGCCCCAGCTCATACGCCAGCACCGATCCTAGATTGCATCCGATGGCCCCCGCCGTCGCGGCCCACCACAGATTGAATTGGCCTTTGTAAACCAGGTATCCGGCAAACGGCATGATCACTTCCGACGGCAACGGAATGCACGCCGACTCAATGCCCATCAGCGCCATCACGCCCAGGTAGCCGCCGCGCGAGATCACGGCAATGATGAACGCCGCCAGCGGCGCAATAATTTTTTCCAGCATGGGATCGGATCACCTGGGAATAGTCTTGAACTTGCGTTAGAGATTGTAGCCGACGATGGGGCAACCTAGGGATCGACAAGCAGTGTCGGATTGGCTAACGGCTGAGTGCTAACGGCTCGTCCCTAACGGCTAGCAGCCAGTAGCTAATAGCCGCCTTCTAGAAATCCTGCGAATCTTGCGTGAACGTATATCCTGGCAGGCTCATACCTTCGTCGGCCTTTGCGACCTTTACGCGGATGGTATCCGCTTCCGGCGCGCTCGCCGTTGCCGGACGCAGCATGGCGTACTGTGTGAACAACTCGCTGTACACCTTGGTGACCAGAAAGTTCGCGCCGCTGTCATTTGCGGTCCAAATCTGTCCAGCCTGAACGCTTTTCACCATAAGCGTTAAGACTAATGACCAAGACTAGTTAGGTCAATCCGGCAATTTGCCGTTGAATAGATCTGGTAACCCCGCCGCCGGCACGCGCACACCCACATAAAACTGTCCAAACAGTGCGTACATGGCGCTCACTTCGTCAAAGCGCATCTCGTAAATCAGCTTCTTAAAGATCACCGGATCGTCGGCAAACAGGTCCACGCCCCACTCCCAGTCGTCCAGGCCGATGGAGCCGGTGATGATCTGTTTCACTGTCCCGGCATATCTGCGCCCCACCATGCCGTGCTCTTCCATCTGGCGCTGGCGTTCTTCAATGGGCAGGCTGTACCAGTTCTTTTCTTCGCCGCGGCGGCGGTCCATGGGATAAAAACACACATACCGCATCGGCGGAATCTGCGGAAACAGCCGCGGACGCATCGCCTCAGTCTGCCGGGTAATCGTGTCCGCGACGGCCGCGTCCCACTCCGGCGTGTGCGGCTCAACGCCCTTCTCCTGCAAAGCCCGGAACAGCTTCAGCGACGACTCGTACAATCCCAACTCCACCACGGACACATAAGACGTCGTCTGCTCCAAGTAGTCATTCAGGCGCAGCCGCGCCAGCTCCAGCTCAACGTGTTTCAGATGGTCAAACGAGCTGCGGAAGTGGACCAGCATCAGCTCGGCTTTGTGTCCCAGCATGGAAAACAGCGCCGTCTGGCCGTTGACGTGGCTCTCCAGCTTCTCCAGCGCCGTGGCCGCTTCGCCCAGAATCTCCTTCTGTTCTTTCTCTTTGAGCTTGCGCCATTCCGGCCAGCGGAACTTGTACATCTGGTGCAACACGCTGGAGCCTTCCAGCGTTAGTGGGACTGCGAACAGCTTTTCACTTGCCGTAACCTTCATCGTGGATGCCATCCAGAAACCTCGCTGAAACGTCAGCTATTGTGATTGTAAGCCCTGTGCTTTAAATTTTCTCTCTATGCCTGTTGCCAAATCCAAGGCCCGCAAGCTTGCGGCCGCGAAAAAGCCCACAGCCAGGAAGTCCGTTAAGCCGCAACCCAAATCGAAAACGGCGGTGAAAGCCAAGCCCTCGCCAAAAGCCAAGCCCAAGGCCCAACGTGGCGCGAACGCCAAGCCCCGCTCCAAGCCAAAAGCAAATTCCGCCAAAGGCTCCAGCAAAGCATTGGCCCCGGACCGTATCCAGGCCATCCTCGCCGGACTCGACGAACGCTATCCCAACGTCACCTGCGCGCTCACGCATCGCAACGCCTGGGAACTGCTCATCGCTACTATTTTATCCGCGCAATGTACAGACGTGATGGTGAACAAGGTCACGCCTGTTCTCTTCTCCCAATATCCCACGCCGCAGGCCATGGCCGCTGCCACGCCGGAAGAACTTGAGCCTATCTTGCGGCCCACCGGCTTCTATCGCAACAAAGCCAAGTCCGTTGTCGGAGCGTCCAAGGGGATCGTTGAAAAATATAGCGGCCATGTGCCCGACGAAATGGACAAGCTCCTCACTCTGCCCGGCGTCGCGCGCAAGACGGCCAACGTCGTCCTGGGAAGCTGGTTCCGCCAGGCCGTTGGCGTCGTCGTGGACACCCACGTCCATCGCATCTCGCGCCGATTGGAACTCACCAAGGCCGACGACCCTAAGCACATCGAACAAGACCTGATGAAAGTGATCCCGCAAAACAAGTGGATCGACTTCTCGCATCAGATCATTCATCACGGACGCGCCATCTGCATCGCGCGCAAGCCGCGCTGCGCCGAATGCAATCTGGAAAAGCTTTGCCATGCCGCGGACAAGACCTGGTCCA
>JANXPR010000007.1 GCA_025357215.1 Acidobacteriaceae bacterium
ATCGGCGACTGGGCGCCGGGCGCCCGTGGGACGCAAGGCTTCTTTGCGCGGAACAACGATTTCGCTATCCTCTCATTTCGTGGCACTGAGCGTGATGATGCGAGTGACGTGGAGACTGACGCCAATATCCTGCTGAGTGAGGAACCAGAGCATGACGCGTCTCCAGCGCCGAAGCCGGACTCGTCGTTATTGGACCGGGTGGTCCATGGCGCTAAAGATTTCTTGCTGCACACGAGCCGCGTGCATTTCGGATTCCAGCGCGCACTGGACCAAGTGTGGCCGCAGGTTGAAAAGCTGCTCAACGATTATCGCGCGGCCCATCCGCAAGCCGAGATCGTTTTCACCGGACACAGTCTTGGGGCGGCCCTGGCTACTTTGGCCGTGGCCCGCTTTCGCGGAGATGGCGGTTCGCTCTACACCATCGGCAGTCCGCGTGTGGGCAACGCGCCGTTCGGTGACATGGTCCGCCGGCAGACTGGCGGGAAAATATTCCGCTTTGTGAACCATCAAGACCTGGTCACGCACGTTCCCATTGAAGCGCCTTTTTATCGTCACGTAGAAGAGCAGGGTCTGATTATCGGTGCGGATGGTGCGATAACCCAGGGCGTGGAAGATGCGGAAGCCGACATTGCGACCTTAGCGGAACTTTTGAAGCAATTGTGGACCACGGGCAAGCTTCTGGAGTTGAACACTCCAGCGCCAGCGCCGCTGGTGGACCATTCACCCGCACGTTATTGCAAGCTGCTGCGTTATCACCTGGAGCAAAACGTTCCGTCGGCGAAATAAGGCCAACCGTTCATCCCGTTAAAATCCAAAAGCGGGTTCTGGAAGATCCTTGGGCGGACTGTCGTTTATACTCGTCAAGAGATGTTGTGTCAGACTGACTTATGCCTAAACGTAAGAAGAAGCCGAAGAAGTTCATGGCGACCACGGCCGTGAAGACGATGTCGCGGACGGCAATTGGCGCGGTCCCGGCCGTCAGGCGCAAAGAGAGCAAGAAGCGGGTCGCGAAACCCAAGTACAAGCCCACCATCAGCAAGATTCTCGCCGACTCAGACGCCTAGTCAAGTACCCGCATCGAAGGAACCAGGAAAGAAACCAATCAAGCCACTAGGCACTCGCAGCCAACTTGCTGTAAAAGATTTGTTATGACCCACCAGCAACTTGTCCGTATGTCTGAACGCTGGCTTCGCACGCGTTATCGTTGCGGTATCGTGCTTTCAGAACAATCGTGTGCCAGCGGAGAAACGCCGGATGTAATCGGCTGGAAAGGCAAATGCCGCTCCATCTTGGTGGAATGTAAGATTTCCCGGACCGATTTCCTTGCTGACCGCGAAAAGCCTTTTCGTCGCGACCCTGCGCAGGGCATGGGAGCTGAGCGCATCTACTGCGCGCCGCAAGGACTCATCAAAGCCGCGGAGCTTCCCAAGGGCTGGGGCCTGCTGGAATGCAAAGGCCGCGAGATTACGCTGGCAGTAAAGCCCAGCCGCGTGAGCCAACGCACGGAAGCCGGATTCATGTGGGAGATGAACCTGCTGCTGGCCAGTTTGCGCCGGGTGGAAGTCCGCATTGAACCCCAAACCATCACTGACTTTCTCAAATGGAAGAACCGGCTGGTGGAATACAACGGCGGACGTTTGCCGGAGGGAATTGTTTCGCCCGAGGCCGAGGCTAATCCGCATCTGAGCGCGTAGCTCGCTCTTGGTCTCTTCAGATGTGAATAACTTTTAACTTCCGTTTCTCTTTTGGAAGCGTATGATGCTCCCACCTTCCGGTCGCTGGCTGCTCAGGACGCCAAAACCTGTTGCTTCCAGTATGAAAAAAACAAGTCTTGTTTACCCATAAGCGACGGAAATTTGCTCCCAACATGCGAAACAAAATGGAGAAAACGCAAATGAGAAAGCTACTCGCCCTGGTGATTGTCTTGAGTTTTGTGGGTACTGCAATGCCACAACAGAAAGAGAAAGAAAACGAGCACGAAGCGCGCGCGTTGAACTTGTTCCACTTCCGCGCAATGACCGCGGTTGTTCCCCCATTCACCGGCCCGACGAATCCCATCCGCAATCTCGGAGGCGGTGGCGCTCCGTGGCAGATCACTTCCGGCAACGCCGAACTGAACACTGCCGGCGAGCTTGAAGTCCACGTGCGCGGGCTGGTAATCGTCCGCACGGGCACGAACCCGGTTGCCAGCTTTGCCGTGATCCTGAGCTGCCAGAGCAAAGATGCTGCCGGCGCTCCTTCCATCGTGAACCTGGTTGCCGCTACCGGTGCGGCCACCGCCACTGGCGACGCTGATCTGGAAGGCACCGTGAAACTGCCTTCGCCCTGTGTCGCGCCGATCGTGTTTGTGGCTATCCCGGCCACGGCCACAGCCCCTGCGCGCTGGCTGGCGGCAAGCGGCTTCTGAGCGAAACGCGCAACCTGGAGTACCAATGAACATGCGCTACTGTCCCCGAGGATAGCAGCGCATTTTTGTTTCAATCGGAGCTAACCCGACGAGTTGCTCTTCGGTCTCAAGTCGGAGTAGGCTAGCTTGCCCGTAAAAACTCTAAGCTTAAGAAATAAGGATATCTGCGGCGCGATGAGAAATTCTATCGCGTAACGGGCCGGATGATGTCCTTACCGGAGGCTGTTCATGGTTGCATTGTCAGCGTTGTGGCTCCCGATTCTACTGTCTGCGGTTTTTGTGTTCATCGCCAGCTCCATCATCCACATGGCCCTTTCTTTTTGGCATAAGGGCGATTTCATTCAGGTCCCGAGCGAAAGCAAAGCTATGGATGCGCTGCGCCCGCTGGCGATCCCGCCTGGCGATTACATGATGCCGAAAGCCGGTGGCATGGCGGAAATGAAGACGCCCGAATTCGCTGAGAAGCTCAAGAAGGGCCCGGTCATCGTGATGACGGTTCTGCCCAGCGGACCGTTTTCCATGGGCGCACAACTGGGACAATGGTTCCTTTTCTCCGTGGTCATGAGTTTTTTCGCCGCTTACGTGACTTCCCACGCTGTCCCTGCGGGCGGAAACTATCTGCACGTCTTCCGTTTTGCCGGAACCACGGCTTTCCTCGGATACGCAGCAGGGCAGTGGCCGTTTTCCATTTGGTATCGCCGCTCCTGGATCACCACCATCAAAGGCACGATTGACGGCTTACTCTATGCTTGCCTCACAGCGGGAACTCTTGGTTGGCTCTGGCCGAAATAAGAAGCGCGGCCAAGATTTGCGCAATTCAAGATTGGCGCAATTGAAAGAAAGGCAAAAGTAATAACACCATGAAAGTGCTCAAGAACCTCTTCGTTCAATTTGTGTTGCTGGGACTTGCCGCCAGCAGTTCCGTGGCGCAAAATCCTGCTCCAGAAACCGCGGGAAACGCCGTTGTGGAACAAGGCAAGTTCCGGCTGCACAAGTTCGAACAGCTCATCGGCGAAGAGAGCTACCAGATCGTGAAAGACGGAAATTCACTTGTTACCAAGGTGGATTTCAAATTTACCGATCGCGGGTCCCCAGTCCCTCTCTCGGCAACGTTCAAATCTTCGCCAGATCTCACTCCGCAGTCCTTTGAAATCAAGGGAAGCACGGCCCGCCCGATGACGATTGATGACGCCGTGGAAATTCAATCGGACAAGGTGCGAGTGCGGGAGCGCGACCATTGGACGGAGAGCGGGCCTCCGGTCAAGACTTTTTTCACCATTGCCGGCTATGCTCCAACAACCATGCAGATGTTGATGGTGCGCTACTGGTCCAGCCACGGATCGCCGGCCGCG
>JANXPR010000030.1 GCA_025357215.1 Acidobacteriaceae bacterium
GATTGTGGATGACGACGATTCCACGCGCAACCTGCTGGCGTCCGTACTGACGGCGGAAGGCTACCCGTGCGTCACCGCCAACAACGTGGATTCGGCAGAAGCGATCCTGCGCCAGCAAACCGTGCAGATGGCGTTCGTCGATTTGTACCTGGGCACCGGCAACGGACTGAACGTACTGGACCTGGTGAAACTTTTGCAGCCGCAGTGCGCCTGCGCCATTATGACCGCGCACACCAGCGTGGAAACGGTGGCCAAGTCGCTAGGCTCCGGCGCTGTGGAATATCTGGGCAAACCGCTGTTGATTGACGATCTGCTGGCGGTGGTGCGCCGCGTGCAAGCCAGCCGGATGGAATCCACTCTGCCCACGGCGAATGAAGATGATGGCCCAGAAACATCGATCATCGGCCGGACACCGCCGATGCTGGAAGTTTATCGCGCGATTGCACGCGTGGCTCCAACGGACGTGAGCGTATTGATCCTGGGCGCGAGCGGAACTGGTAAAGAACTGGTTGCCCGGGCCATCCATGATCACAGCGCGCGCGCCAAGATGCCGTTCGTCCCCGTGAACTGCGGGGCGCTTCCGGAAAACATTCTGGAAAGCGAGTTGTTCGGCCATGAAAAAGGCGCGTACACCGGCGCGGATTCAGCGCGTCCCGGACTGTTTGAAGCAGCGAACGGCGGCACGCTATTTCTGGACGAAATTTCCGAGACCAAACCCAGCTTCCAGGTGAACCTGCTGCGCGCCGTGCAGGAACAACAGATTCGCCGCGTGGGATCGCACAAGTACACGCCGATCAACGTAAGGATTCTCGCGGCCAGCAATCGCGACCTGAGCAAGATGATGAGCACCGGCGGATTTCGCGAAGATCTTTACTACCGGCTCAGCGTGGTCGTGATCACGCTGCCCACGCTGGAAGAACGCCGCGCGGACATTCCTCTGCTCGTCCAATATTTTCTGAAGCGGTCGAACCAGAAAAATGGACGCAGCGTAAAAATCACGGAACAGGCCGTGCAGTTCCTGCAGAACTCGCCGTGGCCGGGCAATGTTCGCGAACTGGAAAATTTGATGGAACGGCTGGCGATCTTCTGCACGTCCGGTGAAATTGGACAAGCCGATGTGGAGCACGAACGCCAGCTGGTCCGCAGCAATGGCACAACCGTGGAAACCCCCACCACGTTGGAAGACATGGAACGGCAGCATATCCTCCGCGTGCTGCAGGAACATGCCGGCAATAAATCCAAAGCCGCGCGCGCACTGGGAATTGAGCGCAAGACTCTTTACCAGAAAGCCCGCCGGCTGGGGATTGATTTGCTGGTCGGTTAATTCAGCAACGAGTAATTCAGCAACCAGGCTGTAGCCATGAAGCTTTTACCTAATCCGAGCAATGCCAGCCCCATCAAACTGGGCCGCTGGCTGCGGCTGAACGCCGTACTACTGGCACTGGTGTTTCTGGTGAGCTGGAGCTTCCCCGTTGCCACGCTGAGCTTGAAGCTCAATGATTTTTTCTTCCACTTGCGGCGGCCTCTGCCGGTGTCCGATCAGGTTGCGTTGGTGCTGATTGACGATGCGTCGCTTGACCACTACGGCCGCTGGCCATGGCCGCGCGCGAAACTTGCACAACTGATCAACGCGGTGAGCGCGCAGCATCCCAAGGCAATTGGTCTCGACGTGTTGCTGCCCGAGCCGGAAGACGAAGTGAACGACGCTGCGTTGACCCGGGCGATTCAGTCCGCGCCGAACATGGTTCTGGCGGCCAAGATTTCCAGTTCAATGAACACGCGTTTGTGGGTGGACCCAATACCGCGGTTTGCGCAAGCAGCAAAAGGCGTGGGCCACGTACAGGCGATCACCGATTTTGACGGGCTGTGCCGCAGCGTGCCCGACGTAGAACCCAGCGCGGAAGGACTGCGTGAGGCTTTCGCGCTGAAGCTAGCACAACTGGCAAAACCGCAAGTGAAAACAGCAGAGCTGTCTTTGGACGCAAGCAGCAGCGGGGTGGTGGTGATGCAGACGCCGCGACCGATGCTGATCGACTTCCGTCGCCAGTACGAAGCTGGAACGGAATCGCAACCTTTCATTGCACTTTCCGCGGGTGACGTTTTGTCCGGGAAAAATTCCGTAGGACTCAGCGGCAAGGCAGTACTGATCGGCTTTGGCAGCATTGAAGTCAGCGACCGCTTGTTTACTCCGGTTAGCGATCAGCTGCCGATGCCCGGCGTGGAAATCAACGCCAACGTTCTGGACATGCTGCTTTCCGGTAGGTCCCTAGAAGAAGCGGGTAAGGCTTGGCAACTGCTGGTGCTCGTCCTGTTCAGCGTGTTTGCGGTATGGCTGGTGGTGCGTGAACCTGGCGTGCGCGGACTCGTTGTACTGGCTTTGATGGTTGTTGGCGGCTATTTTGCCTCGTATTTCGTTTTCCTGAAATTTCATTTGCTGCTTTCCTACGGACCGATGCTGGCCGCGGGACTGCTCGCGGCACCGATCGCCCAACTGGAGAACCTGCTGCTGGTGAATCGCGAAGTCACGTCGCGACTGCAACAGTTGCGCGGGACGATCACGGCCGCGGCGGCGACATCGTTCCTAGAAACCGCCGCAGCGGGTCAATCCAGCACCGATTCTTCTGCGCCTTTATCTGCCGCGCTGGCGACGGTGAATGATCCTTCCGGCCTGCACTGGAAACTGGGAGCGCTGAAGCAGTTGCAAGCCGATCTCTCATCGCTCTATACGTTCCGGCAGACATTGCTGGAGTCCATGCGTGAAGGTCTTGCGGTGTACGGCGCGGACGGCGCGCTGCGTTTCAGCAACGGCACGTGGAAAAGGTTTTGTGAACGTCATCACGCGAACCTGCCTGATCTGGAAAGAATTGCCGAGCTGGCTGGGGGCTGGCCGGATCTGAAAGGGCTTTCTTTAAACGGGCTTTCTTCAAGTGAGCTTTCTTCAAACTCGCTTTCGTCGAACGTACCTTCACCCAACGGCCTTTCACCCAACGGCCTTTCATCCGACGGGTTTTCATCCGACGCACTTTCATCCAACATGCTTTCATCAGAAAGCAAGTCAGCTGAAGGCAACACGTCGACAGACGGAAAATCGTGGGCGGATAACGAAGTGTCACTCGGCGAAGAGCTCTGGTTGTTCCGCGCCACTCGCTTGCCTTGGACTTCCTTTGCAGAGGAAGGCGCCCTGCTGGTAATGGCTGAAGATATAACCACGCGCCGGCAGCGTGACCAGGCACGATCGGAAGCTCTAAGCTTCGTGACGCACGAATTGCGCACGCCGCTGGTAGCTATCCAGGGATTTTCAGAGTTGCTGATGCGTTATCCGAATTCGCCCGCCAGCACCGAAGCGCCGGCAACAATATTCCGCGAGACGAATCGCCTGGTCGCGATGATCAACACGTACTTGGAAGTTCTGCGGCTCGATGCGGGTGCGCGACCGTTGAAACGCACGCGGGCCAACGTCCGGGACATGGTGGCCCACGTGGAAAAAGTTGTCCGCCCATTGGCTGCGGCCGCTCACGTCCCTGTCCGGGTGGAAGTGGATACCGAAGAAGATTTTGTTACCTGTGACGAAACGCTGATCTCCGGAGCACTGCTCAACCTGGTCAGCAACGCCATCAAGTACGGCGCGCGCGGGTCAGAAGTGCTTTTGCGCGTCACGTCCACGGGGGAAGACGTAGAATTTGAAGTACACAATGCCGGTCCGGCCATCCCCGCGGCCGATCTGGAACATATTTTCGAACGCTTTTACCGTCCGTCACGCAGCGAGTCCATTCCCGGCTGGGGACTGGGCTTAAGCTTTGTGCGGCGCATCTGCCAGCAGCATGGCGGAAAAGTTCACGTAAGCAGCAATGAAATTTCAGGCACCTCTTTTCAATTCACGTTGCCTAGAGGCGCCTTGGAAGTAAGCGAGGTGGCACCATGAAAACCACAATCCGTTTCACTATTTTCAGCCTGTTGTTTTTGGTATTGAACTGCGGCCTGGCATTGGCGCAAGAACCTGCGGTAAAAGCACCGTTGGCCGGAGCGACCGTTGCCGATTTCAAAGGCAGGGTCAGCATACAACTGCCACACCAGGCGCTGGCTGGACCGGCACGCGGCGAAGTTCTGCCGCCGGAAACCGCCGTCAATACGGACGACGGTACTCTGCTCTTGAAACTCACAGACGGCAGTGAAGTCCTGGTACGCGCGCACACCCGACTGGTGATCAAAGAACCGGAGACCAGCGGCTGGCGCTACGTGCAAGTCATGCTGGGACGAATCCGCGCCCAGGTGCAGAAACATCTTGGCGGCTCTCCGGGGTTTCAGATTGGAACGCCCACGGCGGTGATCTCCGTCCGCGGGACGCGTTTTGATGTGGAAGTAAACAGCCACGGAGTCACGGAAGTGGATGTGGAAGAAGGCGTGGTGGAACTGGACGCGCTCGGCGGACGCGGCGGGTCGGTGATGATTACCGCCGGCTTCTCCAGCCGGGTGGGCGCTCAGTCCATTCCGGAAACTCCTCGTCCGACGCACGAGATGCGGCCCGATGTTGACCGGCCTGGGAGAGGGCATGGGGGCAAAGACTCCGGCGGTGACGACGATCCGATCAAGAAGCTGGAAGCCCGCGACCATGAACATCGTGATGGCGGCGACCATGGCGGAGGCGGAGGCAATGACAGCGGCAACGGTGGCAGTGGCTCCTCCGGATCGAGTTCCAGCGGCGGTAGCTCCGGTGGTTCAGACGGCGGGAGTGGATCCTCTGGATCTGACGACCATAGTGGCGGCGACAAGCACAGCGGAGGCAAGCCGCCGGACGTTGATCCTATAGACATTGATCCGACGAGACATTGATCCGACGAAGCCCTGATTTGCCGAATTTGTAACGCCCAAACACCTGTTTTCGCAACAAGCTAGCAATCCAAGCGGCGGCACTTCTATAAACCGGGAGCCGCCGTTTCCTTTTCACAGACTGTCTTTAAGCTGCGGCTCTCTAGAAGCTGCGGCTCTCTATTGCACACTATGGTTCATGAACTGTGTTCTAACGACACAGTTTTGAGTCTTTATTACCCATAAAAATCTCCTCAGCTAATCGACATTTGTTGTAAACAAATGACTTAACGTACTTCTCTTCTTGGCACGGTAGATGCATTAGTAACTGTGCTCCCCCGGTTGGTTGAGACTTGCTTTTCAGATCGCGACCGGGTCTGTGGGAGGCGCGGCAAGAAAGTGAACTCTGAAAATGTTCTTGGCCATCAGAATTCATTCTCCTGCCGCACGCATCAATCAAGGACGGGAAGGTTACTAAACTCCGGAGGTGTGTAGTCTCCGGACGGCTTCGGGCATGTACGAGGGAGCGGACGCGAAGTGCTCCAAATGCACGAATTCAGTAGTACGCTAAATAACAACCAAGTCGCCACTCGGTCAGAATTTTTACCAGTTAAAAAAAAAATCTCTTTTTTGGAGGCCCAATGAAACGGGTTCTTTTGATCTCTCTGTTTAGTCTTGTGTTTGCTCTTGCGCTTACAGGCTGCGGCGGCAGCACGTCCAATCCCCCACTGCAAACGACCGGAACATCGGCCACGATCGCGTTTGGCGACGCACCTCTCGATGCGGTTGTGAAGTTTGAGATGAACGTCAGCGTGATTACCCTGACGGGCGTGAGCCCCACCACAACCACCGGCAACCTGCTGGCCAAGCCAGTGGAATTCGAATTCTCGCACGCTGCCGGCACTTTGGAGCCGGTTTCGCTGGCCAACATTCCGGCCGGCAGTTATAGCGGCGCGACCATGACCATTACCGGCGCCGAGATGACAGTTGTGAACGGCACGACACCGACCAAGATCCCGGTCACCCTGTCCTCGAATACCGCCACCATCACTTTCGCGGCCAACATTACTGTCGGCACCACGCCGCTGTTCGTGAACTTTGATCTGGACCTGGCTAACTCCGTTGTTCTGAACGGCACGCCGATCACGTCCGCGACAGTCACCCCGAAATTCACCGTAACTTCCACCAGCACGCCCGCGGCCGGTAACGAAGGCAACGAAGGCGATGACAACGGCGGCATTGAAGACGTTCACGGTACCGTGTCGGCGATCACCGCGCCTAACTTCACCATCACCACCACGTCCGGCGCCTCGATTGTTTTCGTAACCGATGCCAACACCAAGTTCAAAGACGGCATTACGCAACTCTCTGACCTCAAGGTGAACGACATTGTTGAAGTGGACGGCGTAACCAAGGCTGACGGCTCCAAACTGGCGACCAAAGTGGAACGTGAAGGCGGCCAGAACGGCGAGGAATTGGAAGGCTTGATTTCCGCGCTGGACAGTCCGCTGACCAAAATCACCATCGCCCACCAGTTTGATTCCACCGGTTCATCGTCAACCGCGCCGGTCACGGTGGACGTAACCGTGAACGCCAGCACCGTGTACAGTGTCCGCGCTGATAAACTGAGCGCGACGGGCACGTTCGACGCAACCCACATCGGCAAAGGCCAGCGCATTGAAGCCGATGCAGCCAGCAGCACCGCTCCCATCACGGCCACGAAAGTGAAACTGCGCGAGCAGGCCGTGTTCGGAACTGTTGCGACCACTCCGGCTCCGACGGCGACCAGCTTCACTATCAACGTCAGCGCTACTTCCGCCTTCGGCAAATTGAGCGGCGCCACCACCGTGGCCGTCACCGTGGCCAACGGCGGCAACCTGAGCGTTGCACCGACCGCTGGCGCTACCATCCGCGCCCGTGGCCTGGTGTTCTTCAACGCCGGCGCTTACACCATGACCGCCACCAAAGGCGACAACAAAGACTAGTTCCTCTAACCAATTGGTACTCTCCTGGAGGCCCGCTTCGGCGGGCCTCTCTTTTGTAATACCTACCTTGATGCCCGTAGATTCGGCGATTGCCCAGCCTTTGTCCCTGTTTTACAGTCCCTTGCAGGACCTTATCCCAGGTTTAATACCGGATTTACCCCGGTAACGCCTTGAGACATCCCCGAGGGACCACAAATGAAAAACTTCCTGATCTGCGTCGCGATCTTCTTTCTGCTTTGCCTGGCTGGCCATTCCCAGCAACCTAAGTCCCAGCAATCTAATTTCCAGCAACCCAATTCCCAGCCATCTAAACCGTCTCCAGCCGTGCGGACGAATCAACCCGTGTTGACGGCTGATCTGCGCCCGGCAACGTCGCCTGCATCCGTTGCACGGCCTGCCTACGCGTTTGTGCTGCCCGTGGGAACGCCCATCCGGATCAAGTTGGACCAGACGCTGGATACGCATCGCACCACGGCTGGCGAAGCGTTCTCCGCCAAAGTCTCCGAGCCCATCCTGCTGAATGGCGCAGTCCTGGTGCCTGCCGGATCGTCGTTGCAAGGCTACGTTCTGTACGTCAGCGAGCCGCGCCGCATCAAAGGACGTCCGGTAATCCAACTGAAGACCCAGTCGCTGCTTCTGCCGGATGGACAAAGCTACTCCATCCATGCTGGGGTGGTAGATACCAACCGCATGAATGGCACTCATGTGGACGACGAAGGACGCATCGTCGGCGGAACGCGCACGAAACGCGACAACATTGAGTTAGGCGCGGGTACCGGCGCGGGCAGTATTGTTGGCGTGATTGCCGCCGGAGCACGCGGTACGCTGATTGGCGCCGGCGCCGGAGCAGGCGTAGCCACAGCTTTGTGGCTGGCCAAACGCAATACGGCGCGTTTGCCGCAAGGCACCGAGATCATCCTGGAACTGGGACGTCCGCTGGCAATTACCGCACAGCGGTAAAAAGCCGTGCTTCAAAATCTATTTGCTCCGCGAAATCTTCTCTTATCTGGATCACGGTTTTGCGTAAGGCTCAGCGCTCAATTCCATTTCCGGAACTACCTTCACTTCAATTGCTCCTTCCTGCGGTAGCGCGTCCAAGGGCAGGCGATCTCGCCACAGAGAAAAACGTACTCGCAGGACTGTACTGCGCCGCGCCTGCAACAGGACGAGCGGAATCTGGCATTCAAATACGTTCTTGATGCGCACGTGCACTCCAGACACAGACCGTTCTCCGTGGCCGCTTTCGCCAAAGACCCAGTCGCGGAGCTGTCCGTCTCCGATGGTGGCTTCCAGCCGGTAAGAGAGTCGCGGAACGTCGTCTTCCGCGGGGATTGCTTCCACCGTCACGGCCAGTTGCGTTTCCGAAGTGGCCCATTCGCTGAGCGGTTCCATGAAATCCACGCGGCAGTAGAGGTTGGCTTCGTCGATGCCGGCATAACCGGTGTCCAGCAGAAACAGTTTGCCGTGCATGGCGGAGGTGTGACGATCCGCGACATGCGTTGCCGCGCCGAGCCAGTCAAAGTAGCCCATGCTTCGGCCGTCCACCCGCGGATGGATATACGCCGTCTGCGGCGTGAATTGCAGCTCCAGACGTCGTACAGCGATGGGCTGGGAGAGCGCGTCCGGCGGTGCAGCACCCAGCGCGTGATAGACGTTGGACAAGTGCTTGCGATAAAGATCGTCAAAGTCGCGATCGTTGTCTGAATGGTGTTCCGGACCGTACCACCAGTTCCAGTCACTACCTTCCGCGATGAGCAGTTCTTCATACGCCAGGGCTTTTTGTGGCGCGGGAACTTTGTCAGCGTTGGCGGTAAAGAATTCGCGCGCGGCGGAAAGATGGTCCCACGCCAGGTTGTCTTCCGGCGCGCCAATCCAGACGTCAAAGTTTGCGTTGATCCACGAGCCCGGAAAGATGGAGCCCAGAGCCTGTGGCTGCGGGCAGCGGTCCACGGCTTCACTTACCGTGAGGGCTTCAAACTCCGGATCTTTCTGGATACCGTCATACAAGCGGCGCAGGAACTCGCGGCCCGACTGCGGAAAACTTTCCCAGGCGTTTTCGCCGTCCAGAATAATGGGGACCACGGCGTCTTTACCGCTCTTGAGCACGCCGGACGCGGAAGCTTTCACGCGACTGATGAAATCCTGCGCGGCGTCACGGGCCGGAACGCCGGAGTAGACGAAGCCAATCAAATCCGACAAAGAGTGGTCACGGAAAATAATGTTTACGGCGGCGTCTTTCTGCTCCCAACGGAATATCTGATACAGCTTCGCCGCGGCTGCTGGATCGAGATGACCGCTGCCATCACGCGGAAAGGATGTTCCCATGGAGCGGCCAAGCACGCCTTCATCACTGGCCACCCAGTTCAGTCCGGCTGAGTGCGCGATGGCCAAAGCGTCATCTGAAACGCTGCCTTCTGAAGGCCACATGCCACGCGGACGAACGCCAAAAACTTTTTCGTGCAAGTCAATGCCGCGTACAACCTGTTCCTTCGCGTCTTCCGGATGGCGAAACCGATTCGCCGGAAGCGACAATCCAAAATGCGAAATCGCTCCAGCGTCGGTATCGCAGACAAGAGGCAAGATAGGGTGATAGTAAGGCGACGTGGAAATCTCAATCGCGCCGCGTTGCGCCGCTGCGGCGTAAGCCGGCAATACTTTCCCAAGAAATTCCTGCTGCTTGCGGACCATCACTTCCTGGTCTTCCAGCGAATAGCCGCGGCCTTTTTTTACCAATTCGCGAATTTCAGGATCGTCGAGGAAGAATTCGTCCATCCAGGCGATCTGCGAGAGCACTTGCAAGTCCGTAAGGTCGTTGTTTGTAAGCCGGGGCACCAGACGCGCCGCCTCTTCCGGACGCGCACGATATTGCTGCCACAGTTCGCGATAACGCGGATAGCGGCCAATCATGTTGTCGGCATTCGCCTGAAAAAGATACTGCAACGCAAACAGCCGTTCGCCAAAGTCGAGTTGAAACGCCGGGTGCGAAGCCACAGCTAGAAACGGATCGCGGGCCGCGCCGGAGACATAATCCTGAAGCTGCGCAATCAGGCACGGAACCAGATTAAACGTCTGGTGGACGCCGGGAAATTCATCCAGCAATTTCACCATGCCGTAATAGTCCTTGAGCGCGTGCAGGCGGACCCACGGCAGACGGTACTGGCCGGTCACCAGGTCCTTGTAATAAGGCTGGTGCATGTGCCAGAGAAAAAGGAGTCGGATGGAGGGCATACCTAGTTAACCATTAATAACATACGCTTTCCTTCTGCTAGACTCATAATCATCACGCGTGCGCATTTTCACTCGTTACATCCTGAAGGAAGTTCTTTCCTACGGACTGATCGGGACTTCGGTTTTTACGTTCGTGGTTTTCATGCGCGACGTAAGCCGGCTCCTTGAATGGGTCGTCCGTAACAGCGCACCTGTCCCGAGCGTGGCAGAGATCTTTTTCCTGCTGCTGCCGGGCGCCATGAAAATCACAGTACCGATCGGCGTTCTCGTCGGCGTCTTGATCGGACTAAGCCGCATGGCCGCCGACAGTGAAGTCACCGCGATGCGCGCATCCGGCATCAGCGTCCGGACATTTCTTAAAATCGGCCTCATCTTCGGTATCTTTGCCTGGGGCTTGGCCTTGCTGAACACCGTGGTCATTGAGCCGCGTTCGTCCGCGCAACTGGCGAAACTGGAAAAGAGCATTCTGTCTTCCCAGATTTCGTTTGAATTGCAGCCGCGCGTCTTTTATGACGAGTTCAAAAGCTATGTGCTCTACGTGGAAGACGTAACCACTTCCAACGGCACCGCTGTCTGGAAGAACGTTTTTCTGGCGGACGTATCCGTACCCAGCTCGCCCAAGATCACCACCGCGCGCGAAGCCATTGTGGGCCGCGGAGACAAAGACAGCCTGCAACCGCACTTGCGCAACGCGGAAGAACAGGAAATGAACAAGCCCAGCAGCGTGCAAACCACCATGCTGTTGGAACTGGACCGCGAATTGCCCTTTCTGGAAAAACCCAAGCCCGCGCAGGAGACCATTCCCGCGGCGCAGATGAAGACCCCCGAGCTGATGCACCAGGCGCAAACCGCCGGCAAGGATTTGGCGCGCGTTTACTGGATTGAATTCCATCGCCGCTTTGCTCTGCCTACCGCGTGCCTGGTGCTGGTATTGATCGGCGTTCCCATGGGACTTTCCGCCCGCAAAGGCGGCAAAGGCGCCGGGTTTGTGTTGAGCATCGGTCTGGTGTTCATCTATTACTTCTTTTACGGCTCCGGTCTCTCGCTCGCCAAAAACGGACGCGTCCCGCCAAGCGTGGGCGTGTGGATTGCCAACATCGTTTTCGCTATCGTTGGCGCGCTGCTGCTGTGGCGGACCGACAAGCTGCCCATTGAAATCGGCATGGGACAACTGGTGGTCAATTGGTTCAAGAGCCTTACCCTGGCCCGCGGCCACAATCGCGAAGAGACGCGCACCAACGGTTCGCGCCGCTCCCGCATGTTCAGCCCGCGCTTCCCTCTCATTCTTGACGACTACGTTCTCCGCTCTTTCGTTGGAAATCTGCTGCTGATTCTTTCCAGCTTCCTGGTGCTCACGCTGATCTTTACGTTCTTTGAATTGCTTACCGACATTTTTCACAACAAGATCCCCGTCGCCATGGTGGGTGAATACCTGCTGAACGTGATTCCATCCCTGCTGTACCTGGTTACGCCGCTCAGCGTGCTGCTGGCGGTGCTGGTCACGTTCGGGATCATGCAGAAATCGAACGAGATCACCGCCATGAAAGCCACGGGCATCAGCATCTACCGCACCGTGGTGCCCATTTTGTTCATTTCGCTCGCGCTGGCCGCTGGCCTGTTCATGCTCGACCAGTGGTATCTGCCTTATGCCAACAAGCGGGTGGAGACGCTGAAGAACCAGATCAAGGGCAAGCCGGCCCAAACCTATCTGCGTCCTGACCGCAAATGGATCGTGGGCGAAAGCAAGCACCAGAACGGCGTGCCGGACCCCAACCGCAAAATCTACTACTACGAGTTTTACGACGCCGACCGCAACCAGTTCGGCAGCATTTCGTCCATCCAACTGGACCCCAAGACTTTCCAGATCGCCAAACGGATTTACGCCGCGCGCGCCCACTGGTCAGACAATCTGCAACAGTGGGTCTTTGAACAAGGCTGGGTACGCACCTGGACCTACCCCAACGGCGGCGATCCGCACGAAGAGTTGCAACAGTTCAGCGTAAGCACTTTTCCGGAACTCACCGAGCCTCCCAGCTACTTCAAAAAAGAAGTGCGCCAGTTCCAGGAGATGAACTACGAAGAGCTGAGCCGCTACATCAGCGATCTGCAACAGAGCGGCTTTGACGTGGTGCGTCTCCGCGTACAACTGCAAAAGAAGATCGCCTTCCCGCTGATCACGCTGGTCATGGCCGTGCTGGCCGTGCCTTTTGCGCTGTCCGCTGCGGGAAAACGCGGCGCGCTTAGCGGGATCGCCACGGCGCTCATCATCGCCGTGGCTTATTACGTGACGACCGGCGTATTTGATGCCATGGGTTACGTAGGCCAGTTGCCGCCGCTGGTGGCCGCGTGGTCCCCAGACTTTATCTTTGGACTGGTGGGCGGATACATGATTTTAAAAACGCCGTCCTGATGGGCCGCAATCCCGACCATTGCCCAAATCGCAGGAATTGCCAAAATTGTCAGGAATAGGGCGCCGCTCGTTTGAGTTGAGGTAAACCAAAAGCAGATTCCTCACCGCTAGAGCGGTTCGGAATGACTCTTCCTTTTTTCTTGCGAGCATGTGTGGCACCGCCGCCCTCGGTTGCTGGCTTTGACTATCCGATTTATCCCAATCCACACTTGTGTGGCACAGGCACTCTTGCCTGTGCGGTTCAGGACTAAGACGGCTTGTGGCACTCGCGCCTCTCGAGCGTGGGTTTGCCTTTCCGATCACGGCGATCACGTGCGATCTCGTGCGATCTCGGCGATTCTTCTGACCTACCCGGCATTTTCTTGTCTCTTGTTGCAAACAAAGGAGTTGCCTAAATCGGTCCTTGGGCGGCCCTTGGACGGAGCTTGGACGGAGCTTGGGCCGTCCAAGCCCAAGCCCTCGGCTGCGGGTTTTGTTTTTCCGATCACCCGATTCCTTCTGCCCCACCCGGCATTTTCTAACTTTCGTTGAAACTTAACGACTTCCACGAATCGACGCTTGGGGCTCCCTTGGGTGACGCTTGGGTGACCCTTGGGTCACCCAAGCCCAATCCCAGTCGGCTGAGGGTCGTGTTGCGGCTCCTGGTGAGGCCATTTGCCAATTCCTATCTGCTAATTGCTTCTCTTTTCAAAGATCGAAGACTCCACCCCTCAGGGCTGCCAGATCATACCGCCTTTTCTTCGCCATGGCCACCACGAAGAAGTTCATCGGTGGGCACGCCTGTCAAGTGTCCTGAAGTACAGGTTGATACTCTCCAGACAACCGGGAACCAGTGATCCTCTTCAAAATATCATCGGTTTTTCACAGGCTAAGCTAATGATTCTAAAACAATTGACTGGTCGTTCTCGTACTGTCTTTTCGTGTTAAGATTGTATTATTGGGGGTTCTTCGCCTATGTCCAAAAATGCACGTCTTTTATCAAAAACCACCGAACGAGCACCTGCAGAACAGCAAGAGGAACTGTTTCTTATGGTCCCATCGCAAGTAGAAGCCTGGGATGAGTATTTCTTGAACGTAGCCAAGGTTATTTCGATTAAGTCTTAAAGACCCGAGGTGCGCAGTAGGTGCAGTAATAGTGTCAGAAGATAACTTGATTCTTTCCACCGGTTTCAATGGCCTCGCACGAGGTGTGCACGATGACGAGTATGTTCTGCTTGATGCAGCCGAGAAACTTAGAATCATCTGCCATGCGGAACTCAATGCAATCGTGAATGCGGCTCGAGTTGGTTGCCGCCTCCAAGGCGCGACTATTTACGTGACAAAATTTCCTTGCCTTTCGTGCTGCAATGCAATTATTCAAGCAGGGATCAAGCGGGTTCACACGCATGATAACGAGTTCTGGAAGGATGATCCCGCGGATAAAGATCATTCTCGCAAGCCGCGTGTGCTGCATGAAGCCCACATACAAGTGGATGCTCCCTTCCATCCCGTATTTGCGCCGAAAGAGCCGATTACGGTTCCAAAAAAGAACTCACCGAGGAAAAAACCAGTGGGTCGGGAGGCAGTCATTCCCGACATCGCAAGTAAAGAGAAAGCCTGAAAACCACTCGATAAATCTCTACACCCGCATTACACAGGTTGCAGTGCGGGAGTGTGTCTAGCTTTTCTTTGCCGCTTTCTTTGCTGGCTCCTGTTCACGACACTCAACGCCGTTCCGCGTTCATCCGCGCAAATCCGCGGTAAGTTTCTGTTCTATTGCCCCATCCTTCCGCCCTGCTAAAATCATCTATTGAGCTTCATGTACAGGAACCTAAAGCCTCTATTTCCTTATCTCAAAAAGTACCGCTGGACTCTGTTCATCGGAGCGCTCACTGTTTTTGGCAACAACGGGATATGGGTCCTGTTCCCGCAAATCCTGCGCCGGGCGATCAATGATCTGGACGCGCACCGCTCGTCTCCGCGCCTGCTGGCCATTTATGCCGGACTACTGCTGGCCGTCGCCGTGACCAAGGGCGTGTTCCAATATCTGACGCGCTGGCTGGTCATTGGCGTTTCGCGCGACGTGGAATATGACCTGCGCAATGACATGTTTGCCCACCTGGAGCGGTTGCCTTACTCCTACTACCAGCAGAACCGCACCGGCGACATCATGGCCCGCGCGACGAATGATCTGAATTACGTCCGCATGCTGATGGGTCCGGCGATTATGTACACCGCCAACACGCTGGTGTTTACCGTGGCCGCGTTGTTCTTTATGTGGCGCACCAGTCCTAAGCTGACCGTGCTGGCGTTTCTACCGCTGCCGCTGGCCAGCATCGTGATCCAGCATTTCGGGCGCCGCATCCACGAGCGCTTTGAAAAGATTCAGGAGCAGTTCTCGAACATCTCCGCGCGAGCGCAGGAGAACTTTTCCGGCGCTCGCCTGATCCGCGCCTACGTCCAGGAAAGAGCAGAGATCGAACTGTTCGAGACTTCCAACCGCGAATATGTTGCGCGCAGTTTGCCTCTGGCCCGCTTGATGGGCATGCTCTGGCCGGCGTTGGAATTGCTTTTGGGACTGGCCGTCGCGGTCGTGCTCTGGATGGGCCCGCGTGAAGTTCTGATGGGACGCATGTCGGTAGGCGATTTCTATTCCTTCTATACCTACCTGATCATGCTCACCTGGCCGGTGATCGCCCTGGGATGGGTGATCAACGTTTTCCAGCGCGGCCTGGCTTCCATGGGACGCATCAATGAAATCCTCACCGTCCATCCGGACATCAACGACTCGGCCGTGGCCGAAGATTTGCGTCATGCTGAAACCGTGCGCGGCACCGTGGAGTTCCGCAACCTCACGTTCAGTTACAACGGCGCTGCCGTACTAAAAAACATCAATTTGGAAATTCCAGCCGGAACGAGCCTCGCGATCGTCGGGCCAACCGGCTCCGGCAAGACCACGCTGGTGAGCCTGATCCCGCGGATCTATGACGTTCAAACTCGGGAAGCCAAACACAACGGCATGCCTTCGCAAGGCGAAATCGGCGCTGCCGGCGAACTCCTGCTCGACGGGCGACCGCTGCGCGAATATCCGCTGGCCACCTTGCGCCGCAGCATCGGATTCGTCCCCCAGGAAACTTTCCTGTTCAGTGACACCATCCGTGAAAACATCGCGTTCGGAGTGGAAAGCGCAACGGACGAACAGATCCACTCCGCTGCTGAAGCCGCCAACATCGCCACGGACATCGAAGCCTTCCCCGACCAGTACAACACCATGGTGGGCGAGCGCGGCATTACGCTTTCCGGCGGACAGAAACAACGCACGGCCATTGCCCGCGCTATCATCCGCGATCCGCGTATTCTGGTCCTTGACGATGCGCTGGCCAGCGTGGACACGCACACCGAAGAAAAGATCCTGAGCCACTTGCGCGAGATCATGCAGGGACGCACCACCATCTTCATTTCCCACCGCGTCTCCACCGTCCGCAGCGCGGACCGTATCGCCGTGCTGCATGAAGGCCGGGTTGTCGAGCTGGGAACGCACGAAGAACTTCTGGAACGTAACGGCTACTATACTGAGCTCTACAACAAACAGTTGCTGGAAGAAGAACTGGCGCAGGTCTGAGCCAAGCGGTTGGTCGATACGGAGTTCTCAAAGAAGGGTTCTCAAATAATGAAACGCGTGGTTGTCCCCGAGCTTTTCGATAGCGACTCCGGAACGCCGCGCGAACTCGCCGGCAACCTCGCCGACCTGCGCATGATCAATCGCACGTTTGGCGGCGTCCGTATGATGACCCGCTTGCTCCAGACCGTGGCCGCCAGGCGCAAACTTAAAGACATTCGCTGGCTGGACGTGGCCGGCTCTTCCGGTGATGTGGCCAAAGATGTTCAGATGTCTCTTGCCGGTTCCCGCATCGCCGATTCCCGTATCAACGATTCGCCAATCGAAGGCCCTGGCATCACCGTTCAACCCGTGATTCTGGATCGCGCTCCGTCCCACATGAACGGAAGTTTCCCCAGCATCTGCGGTGACGCCCTGGCGCTTCCTTTCCGCGACCAGAGCTTTGACGTGGTGAGTTCAACGCTGTTCGCCCACCATCTTGAGCCGGACGAGCTGGTGAAATTCATCAACGAGGCTCTGCGTGTGGCGCGGTACGCCGTGCTCATTAACGATCTGGTACGCCATCCCGTGCATTACGCGCTCACGATTGCTGGACGCGCCATCTACCGCAGCCGCGTTACACGCCATGACGCTCCGGTGTCCGTCCATCGGTCTTATACCGTGGACGAAATGCGCGGCATTGTGGCGCAAAGTTCCGCCGCGAATATCGAGGTTACAACTTCTTTTCTTTTTCGTATGGGAGTCATCGCCTGGAAGCAGGCATAGGTTTATCGCGAGAAGTCTTACGTCTGCGCCATGGCTTTTGACCGGCGCATCACGCGTCGCGCCACGGCAATCAGATCACCAACTTCAAACGGCTTCACCAGGCAAAATATCTGCGTAGCGTCCACAAAGGCGCGCACGCCGGCATCGGACACATTGGACATCACCAGCACGGTCTTGGGCACCAACGCGGGAAAATCTTTTTCGATCAAACGATAGACTCGCTCACTGGACCATTCGCCGGGAATCTTGCTATCGAGAAATACGGCTTCAAACTCCTGGCGGCGCAGATGCTCCGCGGCTTCAGCGCCAGTCAGCGCGGTTACCACAGTCAGGCCGGCGGCGGTCAGCGCTTCGCATTCAAAATCGAGCACGGCTTCTTCGTCGTCCACCAAAAGCACGCAACCTTCCAGGCGCGATTCGCGACGGGACACGATGCGCTCGGTTTCCGTCACGGGCTTCTCGCCCGCGGCCACTGGCAAACGGACTTGCAGCACGGCGCCGCCTTCCGGATGATTGGCCGCGGAAATTTCCCCGGCATGCTCTTTCACAATGCCGTAGCAGATGCTAAGCCCAAGTCCCGTGCCTTTGCCCACGCCCTTGGTCGTGTAGAAGGGATCAAACACGTGCTTGGTATCGCGGATGCCCGGTCCGGAATCATGGAACTCGCTCACCACATGACCGTTTTCCGCAAAGATCCTGATGCGCAGGTTGCCGCCGCGCGCTGATTCGAGCATGGCGTCCGCCGCGTTGTTGATGATGTTGAGATACACCTGTTCCAGTTGGTGCGGGTCAGCCACCACCGACGGCAGCAGCGGCTCAAAGTCGCGATGAACCGCAATGTTGTTGACCTTAAGATCATAATCGCGCAGCGCAATGGTATCTTCCACAATGCTGCGCAGGTCCACATGGACGCGCTTTGGCTTGTGCTGCCGCGCGAATGACAGCAGGTTCTGCACGATTTTCTGCGTGCGTTGCGCCTGCTTGTGTAGTTTCAGGATAAAGTCACGCACGCGCGGATCAAGCGACTCGCTTTCCAGAAGCTGCGCATAACCCAGAATGGCCGTCAGCGGGTTGTTCAGTTCATGGGCCACGCCGGAAATCAACTGGCCCACGGCGGACATCTTTTCGCTTTGCAGCAACTGTTCCTGGGTAAGGCGCAGGTCTTCGTAAGCTTTTTTCGTTTCCTGGTACAACAGGATTTTTTCAATCGTAGTCGCCAACTGGCGGCCCACGGCGATCATCACGCCTTCTTCTGACGAAGAAAACTGTCGCGGCGTACGGCTGCTGGTGGCCAGCACGCCCAGCATTTTTTCTTTCCGCCACAAAATTACCCACACCCAGGACTTGAGCCCTTCGGCGTCCACGATCTTGTGCAGCATCGGCGGCAACTGCGGCAGGTTGTCATGAGTAATGATTTCCGTGTGGTTCGTGCGCAGCAGATTCACAAAGTCGATTGGCAATTCGAATGATCCAGATTCCATCAACATGCTGCTGCGGTAGCCGTACGCTGATTTCTTCAGCATCGAGGAATTTTCTTCGTCAAAAAGATAAACGGACGCCGTGTCCGTGCCCAGCAATTCCACAATCTGCAGCATGACCAGCTGCAGGATTTCATCCAGTTCAAACGACTGGTTGAAAGTCACGGCAATCGTATTCAGGACGTACAACTCGTGGTTGCGTCGCCGGATCTCGTCTTCCGCGCGCTTCATTTCCGTTACGTCCATCACCACGCCCTGGTAGCGTTCAACTCGTCCGCTGGAATCGCGCGTGGCAAAGCTGCTTTCAATTACGTGGATGATCTTGCCGTCCTTGCGGCGCAGCTGGTATTCAAAGTTGCGAACATAGCCGTTCTGGTTGATCTCGCGGAGAAATTTTTCGCGGTCCTCCATGTTCACATAGAAAGACTCCACCTCGTTCACCTTGAGCACGTCTTCTTTGTTTACGTAGCCCAGCATGTGCACAAAAGCTTCATTGCAATCGAGCAGCTTGCCTTCCGGCGTGGAGGCGAACACGCCTTCGTGCATGTGATTGAACAATGAAGCATAGCGTTCGTCAGCCGCGCGGGCTTCGGTAATGTCCTTGATTACGTGGACGGTGCCGCCGCGCGAAACATCCTGCCCGGAATACGCTGATGTGGAAACTACCGAGTATCCGCCAAAAGAGGGGTCTTCTTCGCCGGAACAATCCTGGTGCGCGCAGTAAGGGCATCCTTTCCAGTTCAAGCCGGCGCCCGGCAGCACCGATTCGCAGAGCTGGTCCACTACATCATCGTGTTTCTTTCCCATGCGGATCAGCAAAGCCTGGTTGGCACGGACAATCCGGTATTCAGGATCGTGCACCAGGATGCAATCCGGAATGGAGTTGAACGTCCGCGCCCATTCGTTGCGCGACTGGATAACTTGCTTGACCAGCTTGCGGTTTTCCGCCCCCAGACCCAGTTGTTTCGCAACGGCGCGCAGAAAATTCTTTTCGCCCTGGGTGTACGCGCGGAAGTGCGGCATGCCCAGCACCAGAATGCCGATGCGGGAATGCTTCCCTTCCACCGGAATCAGCACCATGTGGTGCATCTTGTCGGCCTTGAGCACCCGGCTGAGGTCCGGCAGCGCTTCAGAGGCGCGCATGACATAGATTTCACTTTCGCGCAGGGCAAAGCCGCTGAAGCTGCTGGCGGTTTCAATACTGCGGGCCTGCGCCAGGAACGCCGGGGAGAGACCGCGATGTTCTGAGACCACCAGCTTGTCGCCATCCAGCACGCGGAACCACGCCGCGCGGGCGCTTGAGGTGCGCTGGAGTTCTTCCAGGGCCACGCCCACCGCCGGGTCAAAATCGCGTGAATCGGAAATCTGGTTGGTGAGTTTGTTCAGCACGTCCAGGCGTTCAATCTGGACGCGCGAATCGTCCAGCACCAGGATCACCATGCCCACGCCCATGAGCAAATCGGTTAGAACTTCAAACCAACTGAACGCGTTGGGATTCGGCGTCAACGGCAGGTGGATGCACATAAACATGGCTGCCAGCAGCCAGCGTCCTGGCGCCATTCGTCCCCACGCCGCTCGTATGAGTTGAATGGAACCGACAAACAAAACCGAACGCCAGCATAAATACCACGCGCTGCCCAGCACTACGGAGTTTTGCCACCACAGCGCTTTCACCACCGCCAAAATCAGAGCTACCGCCGTGATCATTCCGGCGGGCCATAACAAACGGCGCTCAGAAACGTAAAGGAAGACAGCGGATGACAGCAGGTAAACCGCAAGGACAAACGAGACCGCGGCAGCGGCAGGCCAGAACCGGGAATCACCCTGAAGGGAATTCAGCGCAATAAACAGTTTGCAAACGGTATAAGCGGCCCAGCCGGCGATCCACGGGAGAAGGTATTTTTCCCTGAATATACGGTACAAAAGTATCGCCCCTGCTAACAGGATTAACAGGGTGGAGCCTTCCGCCAGTAAAGCCTCTTGCAGCTTTAGGTCCATGATCACCGAATCAATAGCGTTTTCTAATCGAAGTGGGGTTCCTATATATCATAAATTACTTTAGGGGAAGGATTTATACCTTTTGGTCATTGTATTTCCGGTTAACCTGAGGTAGATTAAAATTCCTCCCCTGAAAGTGTAGACTTTTTTCTCATGCAATCGGCAGAGCGAATACTAGTCGTAGATGACGAGGAGCCCATACGGGAGATTATCTCGTCCATGCTGAGCGCCGCGGGTTACAAGACCCGTCAGGCATGCTCCGGCATGGAAGCTCTGGCCATTCTTAATACCACCGGCGAATTTGAGCTCATGCTCTCTGACCTGATGATGGCGGAAATGGACGGCATCGCTCTGCTGGACCGCTCCAAGGAAAAGTATCCTGACATGCCGGTGATCATGGTCACCGCGCAGCACGACATTTCCATCGCTCTGGCCACCATCCGCAACGGCGCTTACGACTACCTGCTGAAACCCTTTGAGCGCGAGCAGTTGCTCAACATCGTTGCCCGCGCCCTGGAACATCGTCGCCTTAAACTGGACAACCGGGCGTATCAGTCGAACCTGGAGTCCCTGGTAGCCGCCCGCACCGAACAACTTCGCCAGGCCATGACTGATCTGGAACGCTCGTATGACATCACGCTGGAAGCCCTGGGCGATGCCTTGGATTTGAAAGACGCCGAGACCGAAGGCCATTCCAAGCGCGTGACCGCATTTACCATCGCCATAGCCCGCGCCATGGGCCTTTCCAGCGAGAAGATTCGCGTGATTGCCCGCGGCGCCTTCCTGCATGACATTGGCAAAATGGCCATTCCAGACGCCATTCTGCGTAAGCCCGGCGCTCTCACTCCGGAAGAAACCCGCATCATGCGCGAACATTGTTTCCGCGGCTACCAGATGCTCAAGAAGATCCCGTTCCTCTCTGAAGCATCGGAGATCGTTTACGCCCACCAGGAAAAGTTTGACGGCACCGGCTACCCGCGCGGTCTGCGCTCTGAAGAAATTCCCATGGGTGCCCGCATTTTCTCCGTGGCCGATACGCTGGACGCCATCACGTCAGACCGCCCGTACCGCGCCGCCCAGGGCATTAACGTGGCCCGCGACGAAGTAGAAAAATACTCCGGCACCCAGTTCGATCCTGATGTGGCCCGCGTCTTCCTGGAAATGCCGGACACCATTTGGGAAGATCTGCGCAAGGAAATCAACTCGCAGATCTACAAGTTCACTGATCCGCTGGGCAAAGCCCTGGAACTCCTGCCGAAATAATCAAATACGGTATCTACCTTGGTTGAATTCTCCAGCGTTGTCTTGAGGAAAGGCAATTTGGCTTGCGCTTTGAAACCACAGCGCTGCATGAGTTCTTCGAATAACCTTTAACCCCTGTCATCTTGAGCGCAGCGATGCTGCATGGCGTCGCGCAGTCGAAAGATCCCGAAGGTCTCTCTGTTTAACATGCCGCTCCAGGGAGTTCACACGATAACCCCGCAAAACCGTCAGAAGCGCGATATGATTATTGAGTAAAATGCGATGACTATCCGAAGTGCTAAATCGGTCCGGGAAGTAAAGGCAATTCGCAATCACGTGGACCTGAACAAGCATCAGATAGCAGAGATCAAAACTGCCTTGGAAGAGGCTGACCACGACGATTTCGCTTCTGAGCGCGAAATCCGAAACATCACCAAGAAGTGGACAACGGTACAAAAGAAGAGCCCTCAGTCCAAATAAGTCGTCCCCCTCCACGCGCTACAATCAATCCCTGCACTTCATTCTTCCGCGCGAGGTGATCGTATGGCCGTCCTCACTGATGCAGAAATTCAACAGGCTTTAGGCAAGCTGTCCGGCTGGCAACGCAACGGCAAAGCAATCCAACGGGTTTTTGAATTCCCGGACTTCAAGCAGGCCATGGTTTTTGTAAACAAGATCGCGGACGCGGCCGAACAGGCTGACCATCATCCGGACATCGACATCCGCTACAACAAAGTGACGATGGCGTTGATTTCGCATGATTCCGGCGGAGTTACCGGGCGGGACGTCCGCATGGCTGAGAAGATCAACCAGATTGCCGGCTAAAGTAGGTGGCAACAAAAAACCCTGCGTGACTTAGGCTTTCTGTTCTTCCAGCGCTTCGGCCAGACGGTCGAGCGTATCTTGAATTGCGGCCAGTTGTTCGTCGCAAAATTTGCTGAAGTCGCCCAGAGTATCGGCCCCGTCGGCCAGGTGGTCCAGGAAGCCGCGCATCTGATTGCGGCCTCGTTCACTGGCAAAAAGTAGTCCTATACCGCTCAACCCTACCAGTGCTGCAGGCACAAACCAATTTTTCATAATGCTCGCCCGGTTCAAGGCCTTATTTGGCCCGAGTATTGCTCCTAGCATGTCCAACTGGACTACTTTTGTACAGTTACTTGAGTAATGTCCTTTTATTTTGCTTGAGGATCAGGCGAATCGTCAAAAAAATCCCGTGCGATTCCATGCAGCTTTTCGCGGCGCAACCCGCATCTCAACCTCCAAGCAAAACAGCAGCAATCTGATTTCCCGTAAATTTTCCAGTCTTTATGAGGTAAACGCCGATGAACACACCTTCGACGAACGCACGTTGGATGAACCCACGTTGGATGAACCCATGTTGGACGAGCGGTCCACAAAAATCCGTTTTTGTTCTTGCTCTAGCGCTTGGTTTCGCGACGATTGCTGTTGGCGCCACGTTCGCCCAGGAAAACCAAGGACAGTCGCGGGATAGCGACAACGGCCCGGTACTCAAAGCGCGTCCGCATGACGATCAGACCTCCGATCCTCGAAATAACGAACCGCGGATAAACGACCCGCGGCTCACGTATTCTTCTCCCGTCTCCATCAATGCAGCGTCGCCCAACGCTGTGCCCGAAGGTACACGCTTCATCGTCAAGCTGAAGGACACGCTGGACACGCGGAAACTTGAGCAGGGCAAACATTTCAAGGCCGAGTTGCGCGAAGACCTGATCACCGCCAACGGTTCCATCATTCCCAAAGGCCGGACCATCAAAGGCCACGTCGCGCGTTTTGAACGCGGTTACACCGGCGCTCGCCTGATGCTGGCCACGGACGAAATTGAAACCCGCCACGGCTGGGTCCCACTCATCGCCACCGTGATGGGAGTCCCCGGCGATCCTTCCATCAAATCCACGGGAGAAGAAGGCGAGATTGCGCGTAAAGGTCCGGACAAGAAACGCGTGATCACCAATGCCGCCATCGGAGCCGGCGTGGGTGCCGCAACCGGTGCCATGGCCGGCGGAGGTAAAGGTGCTGCCATTGGCGCTGCAGCAGGTGCAGGACTGGGAACCGGTTCAAGCTGGTTGATGAAAGGCGAAGACTTAAAGCTGGACAAAGGCACCCAACTCGAACTTCGTCTCGATCGTGACACGCAAGTGCCCACGCACTAAACTAGAATCAAACCACAATGGGACACGCAGGACTACAAAGGCAGATTTGGTAATTGGGTAAATTGGTAATTTAGTAATTCAAAAGCGGCGTAGGACACGAAGTATTCGGAAAAGCATCGGCCTTTGTGTTCCTTCGTGTCCTTTGTGGTTAGTTCTCATCAATTGCGCTCCGACAGCTCCGCTCTCCAATTTTGGCAATCTCCCTGCTAAACTCACCTGTTTTTCGCAGTCGCGTCTAATCCGGTGAGTAATCAAATGTGGAGCCACGAATGAAAATCCCTCGCGCCCTGACTTTGTCTGCTGCTCTCGTCCTGCTGTTATCTCTCAGCGCTTTTGCCCAGCAACGTAACCGTGACGCCGCTCCCGCCGCTGCCACTCCTTCCGCTGAGCAGCCGGCCAAGCCAGCTGTTGCCGCTGGTGAAATGAAAGAAGCAAAAAAAGATACGCCTGACCAACCGCCCGTAATCACGCACCATGAAGTTCGCGTCGGCGGCAAGTCTCTGCGCTACACCGCCACTACGGGCATGATGCCGCTCAAGAATACTGACACCGGCGAAGTGGAAGCCCACATCTTCTATATCGCCTACACGCTTGACGGTCAGGAATCCACGCACCGCCCTCTCACATTCTCATTCAACGGCGGTCCCGGCTCGGCGTCCGTTTGGCTGCATCTGGGCGCCATCGGTCCCAGGCGCGTAAAGATGCAAGCGGACGGCATGATGCCCGCGCCTCCCTACCAACTCGTGGACAACGAACATACGTGGCTCGACCAGACCGACCTGGTCTTCATCGATCCGGTGGGCACCGGCTACAGCCGCGCAGTGAAGCGTGACCAGACCAAGAAATTCCTCGGCCTTCGTGGCGATATTGAATCCGTTGGCGAATTCATCCGGCTCTACCTTGGCCGCAATGAGCGCTGGGCGTCACCGTTGTTCATGGTCGGCGAAAGCTACGGCACCACGCGCGCCGCCGGTCTCTCCGGATACCTTGTGGAACACGGCATCGCTTTCAACGGCATCATGCTGATCTCCAGCATTCTGAATTTCCAGACGGCGGACAATTCTCCCGGCAACGATCTTCCCTACACTCTGTACCTGCCCACGTTTGCCACCACTGCCTGGTTCCACAAGAAACTTGGGCCCGACATGCAGGACTTCAACAAGCTGCGCGCTGACGTGGAAGACTGGGCGCTCAACGGCTATGCTGACGCGCTGGCTAAAGGCGATCGCCTAACGCCACAGGAACGCAGCGCCGTGGCTGACAAGCTGGCCAAGTTCACCGGGCTGAGCAAGTCGTATGTCGAGAGTAGTGACTTGCGAGTGGACGGGCCGCACTTCGTAAAAGAACTTCTCCGCGACCAGCGCAAGACCGTGGGTCGCCTGGACAGCCGCTTCACTGGCAGCGACCGCTCTGCTATTTCCGAAACCGGCGAATTTGATCCCAGCATGACCGCGATTCGTCCGCCGTATACCGCCATGTTCAACCAGTATGTGCGCACCGAACTCGGCTTCAAGTCCGATCTTGAGTACTACATTCTGGGCGGCGGCTTCCGTTTTGACGAATGGGATTGGGGTATCCGCCGCGGCGGTTTCCCTGACACCGCCAGCGCCTTGAAAGACGCTTTCGACAAGAACCCCTTCATGAAACTGTTCATC